>CAKPAQ010000001.1 GCA_934133015.1 uncultured Bacilli bacterium
ATACTACACAGGTTATAAATAAGTAATTTATAACACCATTTTCATTATTAGCCATAGCTTTACCAGCAGCTGTTGCTTTAACATAAGTTCTAGAAGTACCAATTTGACTTCCATTATTTAAATTAAAAGTAGATAAATAAATAGGTTTATCATTCGATATATAATAACTACTATCTAATATTTGTCTATAATATTCAACATCAGTACTAGGTATAAAACTACTAAAATCAGAAAAATTGTTACTTAATAGTTCTAAATCCATTAAACCATAATCTAAATTATAATTTGGATATAAGTAAATACACATTTCTAGATCAGCTAACCAAATAGTATTGAGTCTTTTCCAAGCTTCTAAATTTGTAAAACCTGTACTATCAGATAAATCTTGTGAAAAAATAGGCTGTTTTGTTTCTATGTCTATCAAAATATTATGTGGATTAAGAGTAATAATTGTCTTACCTTGATCATGTAAAGCTTTTAAGTTCTGATCCAATGAAATAACTAATCCTCTTTTGTCATCAATAGATTTAAGAGATGGTAAATATTCTAACAATGCCATTTTATCATCCATAGTATCACCTATTTTGATTATATCATCTATATCTAATTTTGGAAAGATTCTAAATATTTTTTTAATTTTTTACGTATTCGATACATAGTATTACTAGTTTGCTTCAACTCCATATCTAATAATATTGAAATTTCTTTGTTACTAAAACCATTACACAATAATTCAAAAATTTGACTATTCTTAAATGATAATTGAAATTTAAATTGTCTAAGTCTTTCTAAAACTTCACCATATACTAATTGATTTTCTATACTATCATCCTTGGCAACAATTTTATCTAATAATGTATCATCATTATCACTAGAAACTGGGCTATTTAAAGATAATGAAGTAATACTAGGTAAATTCTTATGAGTAAATATTTTTCTAGCAAAATTGGCTAACTTACTTCTCACTGTAATATTCATAAAAGTATAAAATAAAGTCCCCTCTTTATTATCAAATAACTCAACTGCAGTAAAAAAAGCTAACATTGCTTCTTGATAAATATCATCATAATTAACACCATACTTTTTTAAATTAATGTAGCTGTTATAAACTATTTGTTTTATCATCGGAATATATTTCTCATAAAGCAAATAATTAGCATCTTCATTTTGTTCTTCAACTAAGTAAAGAAGTTCATAATCATTTAAATCTTGATAGTTCATATCATCCCTTCTTTTGTCTAACCACCTCGTATATCATAATACCTGCCGCAACTGAAGCATTTAGACTATTTACTTTACCATACATAGGGATTTTAGCTATAAAATCACATGATTCTTTAACAAGTCTTGACATTCCACTACCTTCATTACCAATAATTAAAGCAATTTTACCTGAATAATCAATTTCACGATAGTCCTCGCCTTCCATATCAGTACCAACAATCCAAAAACCATTCTTTTTTAATTCATCAAGCGTAGTTTTCAAATTAGTAACCATAGCTATTGGCACATTTTCTGTTGTCCCAACACTAGTCTTTATTACAGTACCATTAACATCCACACCACGATTTTTTGGAATAACTATACCATCAACCAAAGCGGCTTCACTTGTTCTAATTATAGCCCCAAAATTATGTGGATCTTCTAAATGATCAAGAATTACTAAAAAGCAATCATCTTTATTATAAAATGATTCAATTTCTGAATATCTAAAATCCTCTACATCTAAAATTATACCTTGATGAACACCATTTGCAAGTTGGTCTAATTCAATTTTACGACGATAAATAACCGGAATTTTGAATTTTTCTATAAGAGAAATTAAATTTTCATCGTGAAAATTATCTTGTAAATATATTTTTCTTATTTTTTCACTTTTTTTCAAAAATTCTAAAGCCACATTTCTACCATATACTAACATTTATAATCACAATCCTTATTTTAATATTATTTTCATTATTTCATCGATCCTACCTACATTACCTACAAAATCTAAATAACCTATTAATGCTTCTAAACCTGTAGCATACTTATAAGTAACAACATCACAATTTTTAGGATGAGAATTATTCTTATAATTACGTGCGCGTTTAATCACATCAATTTCTTCTTCAGTAAAAAAATTACTTTCAATAAGTTCAAGTAAATAGGCAGCTTGATTTTTGGCACTAACATATTTAATCGATTCACTTTGTAAATCATTTACATTTCCAATACCTTTATTTATTAAGTATCTCCTAACATAATTTTCATAAATAGTATCTCCTAAATAGGCTAAGACCAAAATATTTATATTATTAACATCCATAAATAAATCACCACCATCTATTAAATAAAACAGAGAAATTTCTTTCTCTATTTTATAATTTCATAAGTTGTTCCCTCTCTAGTATCAATTAACTTGATATTTTTTTCTAATAATTCATCACGTATTTTATCAGCAGCAGCATAATCTTTAACTTTTTTAGCTTGATTTCTTTCTTCAATTTTAGAAAGAATATATTCATCTAAATTGTCATCTGCTTTTTCTATATCTTGTATTAAATCAAGTGATAAAACCTTATCAAAATCATCGATTAGATATAATTTAGTAAAATCAGTTAATTCATTATCTTTAAGTACATCATAAACTAAAGTAAGCATACTAGACGTATTTAAATCATTTTCTATCGCATCACTAAATTTATTCTTATAATAATCTATCTTATCATCACATAAATTAGGAGTTCTATCAAGCTTACTAATTCTGTTTACTAATTTTAAGTAGGCATTCTCAGCTTGATCTAAAGCTTCATATGAGAAAGTTAAAACCTTACGATAATGACTAGACAAACAAAAATATCGATAACTAAGTGGAGTATAACCCTTTTCTTCTAATAAAGAAACCGTTAAAAACTCACCCTTAGACTTACTCATCTTACCTGACTGATCATTAAGATGCTCCCCATGAACCCAATAACTACACCATTTATGACCTAAGTACGCTTCACTTTGAGCAATTTCATTAGTATGATGAGGAAAAATATTATCAACCCCACCACAATGGATATCTAAATATTCACCTAAATATTTACAACTAATCCCACTACATTCAATATGCCAACCAGGATATCCAATTCCCCATGGAGAATCCCATTTCATAGCTTGATTTTCAAATTTACTACAAGTAAACCATAATCCAAAATCAGCTGGATTTTTTTTTGCCTTATCTTCTTCTACAGTATCACGAACCCCAACCATTAAATCATCTGGATTTTTACCTGATAACTTATAATAGTCATTGGCTTTGCTTATATCAAAATAAATATTACCATTAGCTTGATAAGCATAGCCATCCTCTAACATTTTTTCAATCATTTTAATATACATACCTATATGATGACTAGCTGGTTCAACGATATCTGGTTTCCTAATATTTAATTTTTTTGCATCAGTAAAAAAAGCTTCAGTATAATATTTGGCAATTTCTTCTACTGTTTTTCCTTCACGAGCAGCACCTTTAGCCATTTTGTCTTCACCAGTATCACCATCACTAGTCATATGACCAACATCAGTTATATTCATAACTCTTTTTACATCATAACCTAAATATTTTAAACCCTTCTCTAAAATATCTTCAAAGATATAAGTACGTAAATTACCTATATGGGCATAATGATAAACTGTAGGACCACAAGTATACATACGTACTATTCCATTATCATGTGGTACAAATTCTTCAACCTGCTTACTTAAAGTATTAAATAATTTCATAATATCACCTATTTCATTATAGTCAAAATAACTAAAAATATTATATACCATGTATTTATTTAAAAACAAGTAAAAAGAACTCTATAAGTCCTTTATTTACATAAAAACTAATTATTTAATTTAACATGAATATCTGTTTTTCCTTCTAATATATTATCAATGACATAATTATTAATCCTATCTTCAATAACTTGATCAATTTTTCTTGCCCCAAATTCCATATATCTAGTTAATTCTGTAATATCATCTATTAAGTTATCTTTAATATGAATTTTAATATTCTTACTCTTAAATTTATTTTTTACATCAACAAGTTTATTTCTAACAATCTTGTCAATACTATCTTTATCCAACTTTTTAAAATAAATAACCTTATTTATACGATTTAATAATTCCAAAGATAAAAACTCTTTTAACTTAGTATCATTTTTATTAGATTCCTCTATAAAACCAACAGATTCTTTATTAAAGCCAATATTACTTGTCATAATAATAATATGATGATTAAAATATATTACATTCCCTTTAGAATCAGTTATTTTCCCCTCATCTAAAATCTGTAAAAATAGATTTAAAACCGTTGGATGTGCTTTTTCTATTTCATCTAATAGTATTATTGAATGAGGTTTATTCTTAATTTCTTCTAATTTATTTTTACAATCATCATACCCAACATAACCAGGGGAAGAGCCCATTATTTTATTAATTGAAGTAACATCTCTATATTCACTCATATCTAATCTTATAAAATTATCTTTTCCAAACATAAAATCACTATAGACTTTTGCTAATAAAGTTTTCCCCACTCCAGTTGGCCCAACAAATAAAAATGAAGCAGGTTTATCATCGTCTTTATACCCAAGTTTTAAACGCTTAGTAAAATTAACTAATTCACCTATTGCCACATCTTGACCAATTATTTTTTTATGTAAATTAGTCTCTAAATTGTTTATAAAACTACTCTTACATGAATCTATTTCATAAACTGGAACTCTACTTTTCAAACTTATTACTTGAGCAACATCTTCAATTTTAACATTTTTATAATCTTTATTTTTTAATTTTTTAAGTTCTATTGAATTTATTTCACTATTAATTTCTTTTTCTTTTAGTCTAAGAATTGAAGCTTCTTTAAAATTCTGTTTCATAATAAATGAATTTTTTTTATTCACAATTTCTGTTAATTTCTCTCTACATTTTTCTAAACTTTTACTATTTTTATCACTAGCTAATGAAACTTTTGCACAAACTTCATCTAAAATATCTATAGCTTTATCAGGTTGTTTTCTATCATGAATGTATTTCTCAGATAATGAAATAATACTATCTAAAACTTCTTCACTTACTTTAACACAATGATAATCTTCATAAAGTGGTAACAACTTTGTTAATATTTTTTTCAACAATTCTCTATTTGGTTCCAATATATTAACAACTTGAAATCTTCTATCGATTGCTTTATCTTTTTCAATTGTTTGTTTATATTCATCAGTAGTAGTTGCGCCAATTAATTTAATTTTTCCACGGGCAAGTGCAGGTTTAAAAATATTAGCAGCATCTATTGCTCCTTCGGCACCACCAGCACCAACTAAAGTATGAATTTCATCTATAAATAAAATAATAGTATCATCATTTTCAATTTCTTTTAACATTTTAGTTATTCTCTCTTCAAATTCACCACGATACTTAGTACCAGCAACTAAAGCCGCTATTGAAACAGAGATTATTCTTTTATTTCTAATTTTTTCTGGAACTTTATTATTAACAATTAACCTAGCCAATTCTTCAACAATAGCAGTTTTACCAACCCCAGCATCACCTATTAAAAGTGGATTATTTTTATTTCTCCTAGATAATATTTCCATAATTCGGTGTAGTTCATTATCTCTGCCTATTACTGGATCAACTTGATTTAACATTGCCTTTTCTGTTAAGTCTACACCATATTCTTCTACTAATAACTTCTTTTTGTTACTCTTATGTTTTTTATTAACAATTTTTGTGGAAAAAAAGTCTTGCAAATCATCAATATTAACATCCATTTTATTTAAAATTCTAATCGCAATACCTTCACTCTCTTCTAAAATTGAAAATATTAATTGTTCACTTGTAACTTCACCATTACTAGACTCTTTACTTATCAATATAGCTGTTTCTAATATTCTTTTTAAAAGAGGAGTATATAAAAACCAATTATTTTCTTCAGTACCAACTCCAATTACTTCTATTAATTTATTTCTAAAAGAGCTATAAGTAACACCTGACTCTTCTAATTTTTTACTTATATCATTACTTGTCTTTAGCAAAGCCAACATTAAATGTTCGCTACCAACATAGGGATGTTTCAACTTCTGCATCTCTTTTTTTGCATTCATCAATACTTTCTGTGCTTCTTCATTAAATCTTGAAAACATAAAAATCCCTCCTATAACATCCTATGAATATTATGTTACAGTTAGAATATTTTTAAACAAAAAAAATTACCACTAATGTGGTAACCTTTCTAAATTATATAGCCATAACTATTAGAAAAACTATTAAAAGTACAACTAATACTTCAACAAATACTTTCCAAATATGTTTTAGCCATTGTGTATAAGGTACTTCTAAGTATGATAATGTTCCCATTAATATTACACTAGTAGGAGCCACTAACATCATAAGACCATAAATAGCTTGGAACATAACACCAATTAATGGATATAATGCGTTATCATTAACTAAACTCATTACATATGGAATTGTACTTTGAGCAACATAAATTGAATCTATATTGAAAATACTAGATATCATAGCAACAATTGTCATTGTAACTATATTGAAGCCAGATGTTAATCCCATAATAGCTTTAGTTATCACTAATTGGAATGGATGATATGTACATGTAATTAATACTACATAAACAAGAAGCATGATTATTGCTGGCTTAATAGCTTTCATAACACCTTGTTCAATACCATCAACAAAATCACTACGTTTAACTTTATAAACAAGAGCTAAAATAATTGTAGAAATTAAAATTAATACTGGTACTTCTACATTTAAGCTCCATGAACCAAATTTTTGCATTGTTCCAAACAATTTTTCAAAAATTGGGAAACTTGCAATTTCAAATCCATATAGAGCCTCTTTCATATCAGCAAATAATTCAATCTTAAATACTCCTGACCAATCAAACATAGAAAGTGCAAGAATAATAAGTGTTAAATCAAATACTAACATAAAAGGCCATACTTTAGCTTTTTTATCCTTCTTAGTATTAACTTTAATAACTTCAGAAGTATTTTTAGCCATTAAAGCTTTTGTAGACTTTTTAGATGTAGTCTTTTTAGTTTTACTAGTTTTCTTGTCATCAGCTTTTTTCTTAGTAGAATCACTAACAACTGCTTTCTTAGTAGTTGTCTTAGAAGCTTTTTTAACCTCTGATTTAGTTTCTTTCTTAGATTCTTTTTCTTCTACTACAGTTTTTTCTTCATTAGATACTACTACTTTTGCTTCAACTACTGAATTTTTAGTCTTCTTAGCATACATAATAACATTGGCTACTAAAATAATAACAAATACCAATAATACTACTACTTTACTAACCATTTCATCCATTATATTTACACCAAGAATTTTATTCATATAACTTACTGAACTATTTCCTAAAGTTGTTCCAGCTAAACCAGCAACTACAGAACCTACAGTTACACTAGTAGCAACTAATTTGTTGTATCCCATGGCAAGTACAACTGACGCAATAAAAGGAAAAACAAAAATCATAGCAAATGATAAACCAGTAACAGAAGTAATAGCAGCTACTAAAATAATAACTAATGATAAGAAAATAAGTTCTTTTCCTTCAAAACCTTTTTTTATCTTATCGATTAGAACTTGATAAGCAGGTATTTTATTGGCAACACCATAAAACATACCAACTACCAAAGCATAGATAACTACATATCCAAAATATGTCAAAGCAACCATTGGATAAGATAGTATATCAAATATTCCAGCTTGAAGTCTTTCTCCTTCTACTAATGTTGAATTGAATGATGCACTAGGAAAAATCCATGTACATAAAGCAACCACAAGAATTGTAGCTACAACTACCTTTAAAATTCCTTTATTTTTCATATTAACCCTCCCATAATAATTATACAGTATTTACAATAAAAAACAATTACTTTTATGTGAAATTTTGATGAAAACCATAATAAAAAGCTAGATTTAACTAGCTTAATTCTGATTTTCTAAATGATCTACTGGTTTCATAATTGGAAATAATACTACATCTCTAACAGATGGAACATTATATATTAACATCATTAATCGATCAATACCAAATCCTAAACCAGATATAGGTGGCATACCTTGTTCCATTGCAAGCATAAAGTCTTCATCTAAATCCATAGTTTCATCATCACCTTGAGCTTTAGCTTTTAATTGATCTTCAAAAGCAGCTCTTTGTTCAAAAGGATTAACAAGTTCAGAATATGCCTTACAAAGTTCAGTACCTGCAGCAACAACTTGGAACACATCAATTCTTCTCTTATCATCATCATTTCTTCTAGCAAGTGGAATTAAAACAGCAGGATAATTATAAATAATTGTAGGTTGAATAATATTTTCTCTTATTTTCTTCTTATAAACAAAATCGATTATTTGACTCAATGACTTATAGTCTTCTAAATCACTATAACTAAATAGACCAACTTCTACAATTTTATTTTTTAATTCTTCGGGCTCATCAATACTTAAAAAGTCAAATCCAAATATTTTTTCCATTTCTTCACAATAATTTATACGATTCCAATTTTCCTTACCGAAATCTAAAATATTATCTTTATACTCAATTTCAGTCTTACCAGTAAGTTCTATTAATAATTCTTTTATAAATCCAGTATAAAATTTAATATTATCTTCAAAATTCCAATATGAAGCATACCATTCAACCTGTGTGAATTCTTGTAAATGTTCAGAATCCATTCCTTCATTTCTAAAACATTTAGCTACTTCGTAAACTCTATCAAATCCAGCAGCAATACATTGCTTTAAGAAAGTTTCTGGCGCTATTCTTAAATTACAATCTAAATCTAAGGCATTATGATGTGTATAAAAAGGTTTAGCACTCGCACCACAAACAGCAGTTTGAATAATAGGTGTTTCTACTTGTAAAAAGCCATGTTCCCCTAAATATCTATGTAAGAAATAATAAAACTTACTTCTCCCTAAGAAAACACTTCTAGATTCCTCATTAGTTATCAAATCAACATATCTTTGACGATATTTAATTTCTGTATCAACTAAACCATGGAATTTATCTGGCAATGGTCTCAAAGCTTTACCTAAAAATTCAAATGAATGAACGCGTAAAGTCTTTTCACCTGTTTGTGTTGTAAATATTTCTCCTTTAGCACCAATAAAATCACCAGAATCTATTAATTTTTTAAAGAAATCATATTTTTCTTCACCAATTATATCAACCTTAAATTCTAACTGCATAGAACCTTCCAAGTCTCTAATACGTATGAAGCTTAATTTACCCATTTTTCTCATAAAAGTAACTCTACCAGCTATACTAACATCAGTAGTACCATCTTCTAATTTACCAACTTCTTTAAGCGTATGAGTTCTTTCATATCTATCTGGATATGGATTACATACTTCCTTTATTGCTTCTACTTTTTCTCTTCTTACTAATTCTTGTTCTGAAAATTCTCTCATAATATTACTCCCCATCACACATAATTACTTTTGTATGAGCAAGGTAATCTTGTATACCACGCCCATCTTTTTTATACATCATCATAAATGCAGATACAATCACTAAAACAGATTGAATACCTTGTAATATATAACTTGTATAGAAATAGATTTCTTTACCTGTAAATAATACCAATCCAATTAGCACAATATTTATAAGTAAAGAATTAACAATTATTGAACGCATAATATAATTATTAACATTTAACTCATCACCATTATTTGAAACAACTTTTATATGCATCAATTTCTTACCAATAGTTTGACCTTTATTATAACATTGAAATACTACATAATACAAAATAATTACTACTACCTCAACAATCATAGTTAAAACATTACTACGATCTAAATCAGGAACTATTTCTACAGATTTGTTAATAAACTCAGTACTAGATATTTCACCAGCTTTAAAATCTGTCTGAACCTTTTTATATTCTTCTAGATATTTAGAATAATTACCAGATTGAGGTACCACTAACATAATCAAAGTTAATACAATAGAAACAAGTAAAGCATCTACTATATACGCAATAAGTCTTGGAAAGAAAAATGCTTTTTGTGTATTATTACCTTCCTCATATATTACTTCATCTACTTTTTTATCTTTGACTTGTTCTGAATTTTTTTCTTCAAATTCAGCCTCTATTACTTTCTTTTTTTCTTTAGTTGACATTATAATCATCTCTTTCTATATAATTTTTATATTCAACCAATATTTCAATTATATCAGATATTTTGTTACATAGAAATATTTTGTTTTTAATTTCATTAGATTTTGGTAAACCTTTTAAGTACCAAGCAATATGACTTCTTATTTCAAGAACAGCTAATTTTTCACATTTTAACTCATTTAAATTGTTTAAATGTTCCAAACACATATCTATTCTTTCAGTCATTGTTGGATTAGGTAAAACTGTACCATCATCAAGATAAGCATTTATTTGTTTAATCAACCAAGGATTTCCTAAAATACCTCTACCTATCATTATCGCATCACAACCCGTTTCATCTATCATTCTTTTAGCATCATAAATATTAAGAATATCACCATTTCCAATTACTGGAATACTAACTACCTCTTTCACAGCTTTAATGATTGACCAATCAGCTTTTCCAGAATAACCTTGAGACCTAGTTCTAGGATGAACACAAATAGCGCTAGCCCCTGCTTCTTCACAAATTTTAGCTACTTCAACGGCATTAATATGCTCACTATCCCAACCACTTCTTATTTTAACAGTTACCGGAATAGGAACAGCATTAACGACACTAGAAACAATTTCTTTAATTTTAGCAGGATTTTTAAGTAATGCACTACCAGCTTGACTACGTATAGCTACCTTAGGTACAGGACAACCCATATTTATATCTATAATATCAGGTTCCATATTTTCATATATATATTTAGCCGCTTCAACAAAAGATTCCTTATCACTACCAAATATTTGTTGCGTAATAGGTCTTTCACTATCTTCCATATAAAGCATATCTAGTGTTTTCTTATTATTATAAAAAATTGCTTTATCACTAACCATTTCAGCATAAATTAAGCCACAGCCCATCTTTTTAATAATTTTTCTAAAACTAGAATTCCCAATACCTGCCATTGGTGCTAGCACTGTTCTATTTTGGATTTCAACATTACCAATTTTCCACATAAACATCCCTCAAATTACTAAAGATAATATCACAAAATTAAAAAAAAAGATAGAACTAATTATCTATCCTCTTAAAAACTATATACTCATATCTATCTCCACTAGTTACTTCTAATTTATGATCTTTAACTTTTTCTTTAGCAGTATACATTATTTCATAATCACTATCATGTAGTAATAATTGATATAAAATATCTGTTTTCTTAACTAATAAGTGGGTAAAATTATATTTATTTAAAAAATCTTTATAATATAATCCACCATTTTGTAACACATATAATTCAATTAAAACATCATCACTTTTATTGTTTGCTTTCAAAAATATTTCCGCCCTACTATCAATATATACTTTTATTCCCAAATATTCAGCGTAATTACATTCACCATAGTTACAATAAAGCCTTACTTTATTAATATCTTCCTTATTATATATTTCAACGATACCATCAGATACAGATGACTTTATAATTAAAAAATTAGGATTTAAATTAACGAAAATTAAAAAGAAAGCTAAAATAATTATCATAACAACAAAATATATAAAATATTTTTTATCTTTTACTTCTTTGATTTGATAAAACTTATCATTAAGATAAAAACCAAGTGGATAGATTCCAGCTACTGCAAAAAAAGCAATCCCGCGATATGAAGAAATAGCTAAATAAGTAGTACCGATTAACAAAAGAAAATGTCTTAAACTTATTTTTTTACTATTAAATAGTAAATAAAACAAATAAGTTCCAAAAACAATCAAAAACGTACTAAGTCCCCTTATAGTATGAACATCAGGAACCATCATCTCTGTAACAAAATTATTTATAACATCTACCCCATAAGAAGTAAATAAATAAGTAATAGCCTTTACTCCATATGGATTTATAAAACCACATATAAACATAATAAAAGTAATTAATAAAAGTCTTTTAAAACTATTAATGTCCTTATAAGAGACAATAGAACCAAAACTAAAACTAAAATTATCTAATATAAAAGGAACAATAAAACAAAACAGTAATAACCACATTGAGGCATGGCAATTTATCATTAATATTGATAATAATGGTAAAAAATATAGTATTTTAAGATCATTTTTTATTTTATATCTTTCTAAAATATAAAGCTCTGTCATTAAAATAGATAGTGAAAACATTTGCGGTCTAGCCACCACAAATGAAAAAGAAATAATTATACTTATTATAAAAGTAATCAATACTGCAATATTTCTTTTATCTTTAGTAACTATCATTAATAATTTATAGGTAATAAAAATCAAATAAATATTCAAAATATTAGCTATTATATATGGACCAATTTTGCCAACTATATTATAACTTAAGTAAAACAAGACATCAGGTATCCATTGTTGAATCACCAAAGAAAAATTACTATGTATTGTAAAAATATCAGTAGTAATAAAACCCTTTTGTAAAATAGTTCTTCCTGTATTCATTAAAAACCATATATCATTATCAAAAGCTGATGATGTCAAAAATCCAAACAAGATAGGAATTAATAAAAAAGATAATGATTCCCACTTTGAAGGATGATAATTTAATATTTTTTTCATAACCAATCACCAAGGAAATAGTAACAAAACCATCAATAAAAATCAATAACTTTTATAAATACTAAAAAAGAAAGCTAAAAACTAGCTTTCCAATTTTGCTTTCTTATAAATATACTGTTTTTCTTCTGTATCAATAATTGATGGACAATCAAGTATATAATAATTTTTAATTCGTTTAAATTGTGAAACAAACTCATCAGTTTCAGTAACTCTAGTAATAGGTGAAAAGGAAGTAGGCAAATAATCTCTAAGCATTAATTTAGAAATATTTTTAACTTTTCTCTGAGATAACTCTTTACTAGGATGATATCCCATAGCATATAAATAAAGAGAAATATTACAATATGGAATTATTACAAAATCTTTATCATTAACATTACTATAACTATCCTCAGTTTTTAAATCAACAATTGGATAATCAATATCCATTGAGTTTATTTTATTAGCAGCATCAGTTCCAATATTAACTGTATCAGTACCATCAGTAGAATAAAGAATTCTTCTAACTGGAACATATCCAGGAGTTAAACTATATTGATCTTTTAATAATTTAACAACCCATCCAAGATTTAAATTTTCTATTGTCATAAATACCTCTTATTTATCGCTTTCTTCAATTGCCTTTTCTAATTCTTCTTTATTCATTTTAGAAATACCTTTAATACCTTTTTCTTTAGCTATAGTTTTTAATTCAGCTACTGTTTTATCTAACTTTTCATCATCCGGCATGTGACCTGTTTCTACTAAAGAATCAATTTGTTCCTTAGTAATAGTCTCATATTCTAATAAAGCATCCGCAATTAATTTAACTAAGTTTCTATTTTCTAATAATAAACTTTTAGCTTGTTTGTAACATTCATCAATAATTTTACGAACTTCTTTATCTATTTCATGCGCTATTTCATTAGAGAAGTTTTTACTCTTATTATAATCTCTACCTAAGAAAACGCCACCTTCTTGTTGTTCTAATTGAACTGGTCCTAAATCACTCATACCATATTCAGTAACCATAGCACGAGCAATTTTTGTAGCTTTCTCAAAATCATTATGAGCTCCAGTTGTTACCTCTTTAAACTCAATTTCTTCTGAGACACGTCCACCAAGTAATCCCGTAATTCTTTCTAACAATTCACTCTTAGTAGCCAAGTAAGTTTCTTCTTTTGGCATCATAAGTGTATAACCACCTGCTTGCCCACGAGGAATAATAGTAATCTTTTGAACATCATCAGCATTTGGTAATTTAATACCAAGTACTGCATGACCAGCCTCATGATAAGCAACTACTCTACGTTCATGCTCAGTATATTTTCTAGATAACTTGGCTGGACCACCAATAACACGGTCAGTAGCTTCATCTATTTCACTCATAGTAATTGCATCTTTATTTCTTCTAACAGCTAAAAGTGCAGCTTCATTTAATAAATTTTCCAAAGCAGCTCCACTAAATCCTGGTGTTCTTTTAGCTAAATATTCAAGTTTTACACTTGGAGCCAATACTTTATTTCTAGCATGAACTTTTAAAATATCTTCACGTTCACGTACATCTGGTAAATCAACTGTAACTTGTCTATCAAAACGACCTGGTCTTAAAAGTGCTGGGTCTAAAACATCAGCACGGTTAGTAGCGGCCATAATAATAATACCTTCATTAACTCCAAAACCATCCATTTCAGTAAGTAATTGGTTCAATGTTTGTTCACGTTCATCATGTCCACCACCAAGTCCAGTCCCACGTTGTCTACCTACTGCATCTATTTCATCAATAAATATTAAACATGGTGCGTTATGTTTAGCTTGTTTAAACATATCTCTAACACGACTAGCTCCAACACCAACAAATAATTCTACAAAGTCAGAACCACTTATAAAATAAAATGGAACATTTGCCTCTCCTGCAACAGCTTTAGCAAGTAATGTTTTACCAGTACCAGGAGGACCAACTAATAATACTCCTTTAGGAATTCTCGCACCTAATTTAGTAAACTTCTTAGGATTTTTCAAGAAATCAATTAACTCACTAACTTCTTCTTTTTCTTCCTTTAAACCAGCAACATCTTTAAATGTAACTTTGTTTGTATCATTACTTAATCTAGCTCTACTCTTACCAAAATCCATAGATTTATTAGCGCCACCAATTTGTCTAGTTAAAAAGAAGAATCCTAATCCAACTAACAAAATAATTGGTACAACATTTACTAATATTAAAAGTAAAGTACTTGATTCAGGATCTGCATTAGTAGTAATTTTAAAGTTATTACTTTCCTCTGCCGCAAAAATAGTTTTAATTACTTCATCACTAAGTGGAACACGAGAAGTAAAAGTCTCATTTTCTTTATATCCTTCTAATTTACCACTTATTTCATATACAACAGCTCTTTCTTTAGGAGTAATAGATAATTCAGTTACTTTACCACTGTTAACTGCATCTACCAACTGATCATATGTAAATACATTAACATTTTGATTTAATACCCCAAATAAATAATAAATTCCAAACACAAATAATATTAAAAATAAATATGGTAATAATCCTCTTTTTATGTTATTTTTTCTCATAAAAATTGCCTCCTTTAATAATATCTATATATTATATCACATTTTTCATTTTTTTGTTTATTAAATTTACTCTTCTTAAGCCCTGGAATCCAAACTACTTGATCATTAGAATCAACTACTATTGGCCATAATTCTCTTTCCTTCATAGGAATTTTCATATCAATAAAGATATCCTTTACTTTTTTATGACCATTAGTACCCTTTAAAAAAATCTTATCACCATATTTTCTTGTTCTAACATATAAAGGTAAGGAAACATCTTCACTTGATAACCTACATATATCATTACCATTAGAATCACACGAACTAAGCTTTTCTATTCTTTTACCATTTGGCAAATGAGCATAATCAATTAATTCTATTTCATAATTATTAACTTCTTTAGATTCATCTTTAATATATAAAGTATTATATGCTTTAGTTATTCTAATATTATTAGGTAAGTATATATATGTATTCTTTTTTCTAGAACCAATTAGATTTTCTATTAAATGAACATGATTATCATTAACAAGCATTAAGTCATCATTATAAATATCTTCTAACATTAAATAAAGTATTTTTTCTCTAATAATATCATCCTGTTCCAAATACAAATCAATATCAATTTTACCATCACAGTAAACTTTATTGAATATTTTTTTTACTTGTTTATTGATAAAATCATCATATTTTTCTAAAGTCTTACTAAACTTAAGGAATTTTTCATGTACATCAACTTGTTCACTTTTAAGAAATGGAAGAACTGTCATTCTATAACGATTTCTAGTATACTTATCTTTAAAGTTAGATTGATCAACAACATAAGGTATATTATTTTTCTTATCAAATTCTTCTATTTCTGCTTTTGTAAGATAAATAAGTGGTCTAACTAATTTATAACCATCCATATCAACAATTTGACTAAAACCACTATAACCTCTCAATGTTGAACCACGTACTATTCTCATTAAAATAGTTTCCATTAAATCATCACCATGATGAGCAGTCATTAAATAATTTGCGTTGTACTTACGAACCATTGATTCAAAGTAATTATATCTAATTGTACGAGCTTCATTATGACAGTTATCATCACTATATTTTTCAATAATCATACTTTCAAACATTATATTATGCTCTTTACAATAACTTTCCAAAAACTCTTTTTCTTGTTTACTAACTTTTCTAACATTATGATTAACATGACAACAAACTAAATACAATTTTTTATTCTTACGAATTTTTTCCAATATATACAATAATGCCATAGAATCAGGTCCACCTGATACTCCTACAATAATAACATCATCATCTTTTAATTTAAGTTCATTATTCAAAAAATTATAAACTCTTTTCATAGATTCACCTTCAAACATCTAGTATTTTAACACATAACAAAGAATAAAAATTCATTTTTTTAATATTTTGAATTTTTATAATCATTTTTATTCAAAGTACTACGTCACAAAAATACATAAACTAAAAAAAAGAAACACAAGTCTATTGTATTTCTAAAATCCAACTATTCATCATCTGGTAGGCGAATTATTAATTCGCCATCCTTAGAATACATATATTTTTCCCTAGCATATCTTGCCACATAATCAGGATCTTCAAGTTTATTAGCATCTATTTTAAGTTCTGCTTCCTTTTCCCTTAAAGTAAGTATTTCTTCTTGTAATTGATTTTTTTCATTATATTTTTCAGATATTTTAATCCAGTAATTACCAACAGCAGTAAACACGGTAAAAATGGCTACAAGACATATTGGTACAAATAAACATAAACGTTTACGAGATTTTCTTTGTTTCCTTGCCATCTAACCATCTCCCAACTACATTATAGAAATAATATCTAAAAACTTCAAGTAATAATTTTAAGTATTTTTGTCATTTACATTATTATGTAAATTAATATATATTTTCTTACTAAAAATATTACCTATTAAATAGCCAATTATAGCCATAAATATAAAATATATATGAATATTAGCCTGATTTATCAATTTCATAGAAAGAAAATATAACATAAATGTAATAAAGTTAAACATAAAATTAGTAATAGTTCTTTTAACAATACCACCAAAAAAAAGAATTTTATAAAGTACGTTAATTAAATAAGCATATAAAAATCCAAAAACAAAAGAAGTAATAATACTTTGTATTTGTACTTCCAAACTCATTATTTAAAAAGCCTACCTATAATACTAGATTCTTTATCTTTTTTTGTAGTATCATCAACATAGGCAAATGACTTAATAAACCCCTTAATAGAAACATTACCCTGTAATGTATCAAGTTTTAATAATTCTAATTCATCACCTTTTATTACTAAAAAACCCATAACAGTTTCCATAAGAAATTCTTCATTATCAAAACTTTCTATTTTTTTAACTCCAGTAACTAATATATTCTTTCTTTCAACAATATTTATACTATGATTATAATTACTAATAGTTGTATCCTTGTCCATATTCATCCTCCTATTAGATAATATGATGAATAAACAAATATATAACAAAAACTTATTTAATAATTCCAACAAATATTTTTATTCTATGATTTTATTTTAAAATCTTTAAGTACCCATTAATCTGTTCATAATTTAAACTTTTATAAAATTCATTGGCAGCAACATTATTTTCATCAGCTAATAAACACATAAATTCACAATTCATTTTTCTAGCCATATTTTCAATATATTCAAATAATCTTGTTCCTATTTTTAATCTTCTATATTCCTTTTTAATGCGTATACTCCAAATTGTAATAAAAGGATTATTTTCTTCAAAAATATCATGATGAATAATAACTTCAGCAAAGCCAACAATAATACCATTAAATTTAACTACAATCATTTGATAGTCAGGATTATCTTTAATTTTACTAAAAGTCTGTAACATTTTATTTCTATTAGTATTAACAGGTCTTTCTGCATCATATAACTGTGCAACTGCTTCTAAATCATCTTCTTTTAATTTATCAAATATTAATTCCATAATCTCACCTATAATTAATTTTATTCACGTATAAGAAAAAGCCCACATAGTGGACTTGGTACTACTAATTATTCTTCAGTATCTTCTACTGGATCTTCTGCTTCTTCGTAAGCTTTAAGAATTGCTTCTTCAAACATAGCACGTACTTCTGAATTGATAGGATGAGCTATATCTCTATATCCTCCATTTGGAGTTTTTTTACTAGGCATAGCAATAAATAATCCTTTTTCACCTTCAATAATACGTATATCATGAATAGCGAAACTATCGTCAAGTAATACAGAAGCGATTCCTTTCATTCTAGAACTTTCTTTTTCAATCTTACGAACATTTACAGATGTAATCTTCATATGTCATATCCTCCTTCTAAAGTCTCCAACTTTATACTTCAATAATATAACATATTTAGAAAAAAATCAATAAAAACCATATATTATGATAACTTTTTGACAACTTTTTATTGACTATTTAACTACCTATTAATGACAATTAATTTTTTAATAAGAATATCACTATAACTAAATGACTTTAAAAAGTTTTTTTCTTCTACCATAATTGTAAAAATAGAATCATAAGTTTCGATTATTTTACCAGAGAATTCTTCTATTTGATTTCTACTACCATTAAACCTAAAATTTAGAGTTTTTCCCTTATAGTTGGATATCCTATTTTTTAGCATTTCTATATTCATCTTGGATACCCCACAAACATACATCCCTTAGTAGCAATACCTCCTATGCCTTCAGGACCATATTTTGTCTTGGATAATAACTCTATTAAATCAACTGTTTTATTTCTATCATATAAGGCCACACTAGAAGCAATTATAGCAGGATCAAGTGCATGAATATTTATTCTCTTAGGACTAGAAGCATAAGTAGCCCCAGCCTTTATAAGTTCCTCATAATTACTTTGACAAGCTCCAGCTATTATTATTAACTTATCCTGGTCTTTTTCATAACCACGAGCAGCTTCAACCGCATCAATAAAATTAATAGTATTTTTATAACTGCCAACATCATCTATACTGCCTTTTCTTTTATAATAAGCATCATGACCAGTAATTACTAAAACATCCGGTCTTAGTTTTTTCAAATAAGATACTATTTCATTTTTAACATTATCCTCTGTTAAACATAAACCATATGCCATTATATTTAATTTCTTATATAATTTCATACATCTTCTTAAATAATCTTCGTCAGCATCAATATGCAAAACCTTACCTGGCATATAAAAATATTCACTTCTATCTAAACTTATTTCCTTATCTATCTTTTCTAATAACCCTCTATCATCTTCTAATTCAGATAAATTACGATTTATTTTAGTTAAATCATCTAAGTTACTATCAGCTAATAATCTAACATTTATTCCTTTTAAATAAGCTACATCACCAACTATATCAATTATTTTGAAAATCATATCATTATCATACGATTTTCTAGACACAATATCGCCAATATTAAAAAGCATATTATCACCCATCTAATAATATGCTTTTAGTACTATAAATTATTACTAATATCAACAAATACCTCTAAAGGCAATTCTTCAGCCCTACTACCCAAACTATAGTTGTGTTTTATTAATATTTCTTGAATTTTATCTAAATCATATTTTTTTAAATTATTACGCAATGTCTTTCTTTTAAACTGAAAACTATCTTTAACTATATCAAAAAATAATTTTTTATTGTTTAATACCATTTTTTCTTTCTTTTTATTTAAAGCAATAATTACACTATCTACATTTGGTTTAGGCATAAAGCAATTTCTACTAACATCAAATAACTTTTGAATATCAAAATAATAGTTTAAAAATACTGTAATAGAGCCATAATTTTTAGTCTTAGGTTTAGCACTAAATCTTTCACCAACTTCTTTTTGTACCATAATTACTATACGTTCAACATCTATTTCATCATAAATAAACTTAGTTATTATTGGTGTAGTAATATAGTATGGTAAATTAGCTATCACATATAAATGCTTATAATTATATTTTTTAAGATCTTGTACTACATCTCTTTTTAAAAAGTCATCATATATAACATCAACATTATCAAAACCAATTAAATTATCAGATAAAACATCATCTAAAGAAGTATCAATTTCATATGCAAGTACCCATTTAGCACGAGTAGCTAATATTTTAGTCAATGCCCCTGCCCCTGGTCCTATTTCAATAACTAAAGAATCATCTAATATATTACTATAATCAACTATTTTTTTAGGAATATTATCATTAACTAAGAAATTCTGCCCATATTTCTTTTTAAATTGAAATTCACCATATTTCATAAAATCACCATCAATAATATATCATATTTCAATATTAAAAAAAAGAGAAAGCATTTATTTAGCTTCCTCCAAAACATTAGTTTTATTTGTATGTTTATTTTTTATCTTTAATTGATCCATTTTTGATACAATCATTAATATTATATCAGCAAGTACTAATAAATATAACATAGCTCTCATAGGCGCAATAACATCAGCAAAATAATTAAAATTAATATTGTAACCAAGTTTTGTAATCATAACCATATTTTGATCAAAGAAACTACGATAAGCAGATACTAATATAACCATAAATACTAAACAACAAGTCAAATTAAAGAAGATATTATTCATAGTTTCCTTTTGTTTTAAAATTATATTAATTGTAAATAAGAATAACAACAAAATAAATGGTAACATTGTTGGAATACAATCAAGTACATTTTTATCTAATCTATTATACATACTAATCATAATGAAAAATGTAATTACAAAAGAAATAAGTAGCAATATAAACTTTAAAGCTAATAATAAATAATTTAATAATTTAGTCATTACATACCACCTGCTTCCTTTTTAAACCAATTAGATAAATATTCAACATACATACTAGCATCTTTATAAGCACCTAAAGTCTCATAAAAACCATCTCTAACATTATCCTTAACTCCACTACTAGCAGTAGAAGTATTAAAAAAATAACTACTATTATTAAGTAAATCTTTCTTTAAATAAGCGGTAGAACCTTTAAGCATATTAACATGTAAAACTAATAAATCTTGATTGTTTAATAAGTAAGTAGAATTAATATTATTACCAGCAACATCCAATGTCCAATATAAATTATTTATAATACATTCACTTAAAATATCATTTTCATATGAATCACGTAATTTATATACATCTGTTATTCCCACAGAATTACTATTACGTATTTCTTCAAGATATGTACCCTTTAAAGAATTAACACAATTAGTAAGATTTTGTCTAATACTTTGCATTTTAGTAGTAGCAACAGTTCCATTATAAGTAGCTGTATTAAAAGATTTAATATTATTTTCAATTGTATTTATCCTATCATAATAACTCTTAACTGTAGTAGATTCACTAACATTAACATTATATTTTTTGCTTAATTCTAATGAATGAAATATATTTATATACAAATAAAATACAGAAAAAGAAAAAACAGCACCTACAAGTATATAAGATATAATTTTTAAATATTCTTTTACATAATTCACAAATATTCACCCCTATTTATTTTCTTGTTTTTTTTCACTATTTTTAATTAAACCAGTTACTTTTAAAATATCATGAGCAATTATTAAAAAACATGGTATAACTATAGCTACTATCCAACCTAGTCTACTGGATAAGAAAGTTTTTACATACCCTATCATCGGTATTCTGAATAGCACTTTTCCCAATACCTCACTCTGCCTAATTAAAGCTCTATCTTCGCTTTCATTATTATCACCTTTTGTACGATAAGCTCTTTCCCCATCAGAAGTTTCCAATATACCAACTACACGATGCGTAATAGGTGTTCCATTAGTTTCAATTTCTTTAGATAAAAATGTGATGATGTCGTATAATTTTATCTTACTTTGAGAAACTCTCATTGTAAAAACAGCATCGTACACATTTATATTAGGAACCATGCTTGGACTAATAATAACGTAAGCACTAAATAATGGAGATCTAGCCTCATTATTTTTTTTGCCTATATATTGATCAATACCATAAGCTAAAAATAACAAAACTATTATTCCAAGAATAATTAGAACAGAATAAAGGAATATGGATGAAATAAAATGAAAAATTTTTTTCCAAGTTTTCATATTCTCACCTTATCCTATACCTAGTATAAGAACATAATAACATAAAATTCATTATAAGTACAATAAAAAAGGAAGAAGAATTTTGAATTGACATTCTTCTTCCAAGGTATTACCATCCCCAACGAACTATTTCATAATGAACATTACGTTGTCTACCAACAATATCCATATTATCATCTTCTTTAACCAAGAAATCCATTATATTACCTTTAATAGCGCCGCCTCTATCTAAAACAATACCCATAATAGGTTCACTAGAAAAACTAACATTAGTTATTTGAACAATAGTACCACAAGGAATAGTAGGATCAGCAGCAAGTATTCTTACATTACCATAAATCTGATCATTAAAGTATATATTATTATTTCTAACATTTTGACGAGGAGGACAACTAACTCTACCAGTGCATCCATTACAAGTTGCCTTATAAGCTGTCATTTGTCCATCAAATGAAATGGGCATAACTGGTCCATATTCCCTAGCTTCTTGCATATTACTTACATTTTTAACAACTAATTTTTTCTCACGATTATCATATTTCATTACCATATTAATAGCCTCAATGGATTTAACTCCATTAATATTAGCAACCATATTACTCTTTTTGGTATTACCAGTCAAAATAACCAAGCCAAGACCAAAAAGTACTAAAACGAATAATGACCTCGATAAAATTATTTTATAAAACTTTTTCATAACCCACCTATACATATAATAGCTTGTCTATTCTTATTGAATTAACTATAACATAATTAATATTTTAAGTCAAATATTCTAAAAGCATTATTCGTGGTAATAGTTTCCACTTGAGAAATATCAATATTTTTAATATCAGCTATTTTCTTAGCTATATAAGGAATATTGCTAGATTCATTAGTTTTTCCTCTATTAGGTTCAGGAGTTAGATATGGACTATCAGTTTCTAGTACAATACTCTCGATAGGAATTTGCTCAATTACTTTATATAAGTTACTATTTTTAAAGGTAACAACACCGCCAATTCCTAAAAGAAAGCCAAGATTTATAAATCTTTTTGCCATTTCAACACTACCACTAAAACAATGAATAACACCTTGTACTTTAAACTCTGATAATATATCATAAGTATCAGCAATTGAATCACGACTATGGATAACAACTGGTAAATTTAATTTTTGGGCTAACATTAGTTGTCTTCTAAATAACTCTTTTTGTTCATCTTTATTATTCTTATCCCAATAATAATCCAAACCTATTTCCCCTATCGCAACTATCTTTTTATTACTTTTAATTTTATCTTCCAAAATCTTAATATCTTTATCAACAATATTGTTAGTAACTTCAGGATGATAACCAATCGCTGCATAAATATTTTTATATTTTTCCACATAAAATGTAGATAACTCTAAATCATCTTTTTCACAAAAGGAAGCTATCATTATTTTAACATTATTATCAATCGCATTTTTTACAAACAAATCTGGTTTTACCCCAAATTCTTCACTTATATGCATATGTGTATCAATAAACATATCATCACATCCTACAAAAATTATATCATAACAAAAGAGTAATCAAAATATGAATTACTCTTTTCAACTATTTATTTAATTCTTCCAACATTTTTTCTTTATCTATACGAGCAAATAAAGGACTAGCATTTCCTACTTCATATAAATTATCATCAACATAATTTTGAATATCAATATTATTATTAATTTGTTTACTTATTTCACTACTTGTATCAGGTAAATAAGGACTTAGGAATATTCCACATACACGAATTGACTCAAGAAGATTATATAATACTGTTTCTAATCTATCTTTTTTAGTATCATCTTTAGCTAAAGTCCATGGTGTTGTCTCATCTATATATTTATTTGTTCTTCTAAGTACATCAAATATTTCATCAAGAGCAGCACCTATTTCTAAATTACTCATTTTCTTCTCAACTTTAGAAGATAAATTATTAATCATAGAAATTAATTCATTATCAACATCTTCAGCAACTTGTTTATTGGCAATTTTACCATCAAAATACTTATTAGCCATAGATATAGTACGATTAACAAGGTTACCTAATATATTAGCTAAATCACTATTTACTCTTTCAATTATAAGTTCATATGTTAAAGTACCATCATTAGCATAAGGAATTTCATGAAGAACATAATATCTAACCGCATCTACGCCAAATTTTTCTACTAAATCATCAGCATATATAACATTACCCTTAGATTTACTCATCTTACCTTCCCCAACTAATAGCCAAGGATGTCCAAATACTTGTTTAGGTAATGGTAAATCCAAACTCATTAAAAAACAAGGCCAGTAAATTGTATGAAAACGAATTATATCCTTACCAATTAAATGTAAATCAGCAGGCCACAATTTTTTAAACTCATCACTACTACCATCAGGATCATAACCTATATTAGTAATATAATTAGTTAAAGCATCTAGCCAAACATAAACTACATGTTTAGGATCAAAATCAACAGGAATACCCCAATTAAATGAAGTTCTAGATACACATAAATCTTGAAGTCCTGGCTTTATAAAATTATTAATCATTTCATTCTTTCTTGATTCAGGTTTTATAAAATCAGGATGTTTTTCTATGTACTCAACCAACTTATCTTGATACTTAGATAATTTAAAAAAGTAAGCATCTTCGCTTTTATGTTCTACATCACGTCCACAATCTGGACATTTTCCATCAACTAATTGACTTTCGGTAAAAAATGACTCACATGGAGTACAATAAAGACCTTCATATTTTCCAAGATAGATATCACCTTTATCATACATTTTTTTAAATATCTTTTGAACTATTTCTTCATGATGTTTATCAGTAGTACGAACAAATCGATCATAACTAGTATTCATAATATCCCAGATTCTTTTAATTTCACCAGCAACATTATCTACAAATTCCTGTGGAGTAATATTAGCATCTTGCGCTTTAATTTGAATTTTTTCACCATGTTCATCAGTCCCTGTTTGAAAATAAACATCATACCCTTTTAATCTTTTATAACGCGCTATACTATCAGCTAAAACTATTTCATATGTATTACCTATATGAGGTTTTCCTGAAGTATAAGCAATTGCTGTTGTAATATAATATTTTTCCATTATTTTTCCTCCTTATTAGTAGAACCAATTCCACCAATTCTACAATTATCTATTTTTTCTTCATTATCAACTACTAAAAACTTAGTAAATACAGCCTGGCAAATTCTATCACCTTTCTTAGCTACAAAATCAACATCACTATGATTTTGTAGTTTTAACCAAATATGTCCTTCATTATCTGGATTATTATAATAATCAAATTCAAATACACCTATTTGATTACACATTCGTACATTATACTTAAAACCAATACTACTTCTAACAACCAAAAACATAACATCATCAGTATCCATACAGATTTTAATACCAGTAGGAACCTTTTTAACTTCACCAGGTTTCAAAACAAAATCTTGAAGCACTTCAAAATCATAACCAGCACTATATTTAGTACTTCGCTTAGGAATATTATATGAATCATAAAGTTTTTTATCATCACTTACATCTTTCTTAAATTGCTCAAAACTTATTTTTTCAAAATATCTTGCCATAACTTACCTCCAAAAAAAAGATCATTAATCCAATAAGGACGAATGATCGCGGTACCACCTTAATTTATAGTAAAACTATACACTTAACTTCTTAACGCGAAAAACGTATAAACCTAATATCGATTTATCAGTTCCGGAACCATCTATTTATCTCAAATTATACTTACTTTCACCTAACTAAGCTCTCTACAATAATCATCAATAAACTCTTTCCTTCAAAACCTTTATATGTGCCCAATTATAACACAATATTTATTAATCTTCAATATTTTTAATCAAAAAAGAATTAATCATCCTACATACTAATTTATCATATTCATCTATAGAATTATCATCAAATACCATAACCATACCTAAAATTTCACTATCCACTATTATTGGACAAATATAATAACAATAATTTTCAGTTAACATTGGAATTATCTGAAATTCATCTTTAAAATGATCTATTTCTTTTCTTTTTTCCATTTCTAACAATAAAAAACTACTTAATGGTTTATCTAAATATTTTTTTTCGATATCTTTATTACAAGCAATTATTTTTTCTTTATTAGTAATAATTATTTTTTTATGAATCAAATTATTCGCAACACTAACAAGCTTATTAGCAATAGATACCATATCACTCATTAAAGAAAATTTCTTTAATATAATAGATTGACCTTCAATAAATATCTCTAAAGTATCTCCATCTTTTATTTTTAAACTCTTTCTTATTTCTTTTGGTATAACTATTCTTCCTAACTCATCAATTCTTCTAATAACACCTGTTGATTTCATCTCATACCCTCTTTCCAGTATTAGTGTTTGATAAGAATAAATAATTATACAAAAAAAGGAAAAAAATTATTTTTCTTCAGTCTTTGAACATATTTTTTGATATCTAATATAACCTTCTTTAGCTTTATTAATTAAATTGTTATCTCTAAGCATTATTTCCATATTTATCTTAATTTCAAGTTTACCATATAATCTATTAAGTAAATAATCATGAACACGAAGTAATAATAACTCTTCTTTATCACCTATATGATAGTTTATAATATTCTTTTTAAATAATGAATAAGCATTATTTTGTACCTCAATTATTGAATATTTTTTTAATTTATCTTTTAATTCTTTAGTAGTATTTAGAACAATATTATAGTAATTATTTAAATGATCATCATCAAATTCTAAATTAGAAATAGATTTTTCTAATGTTTCTTTCTTATCATTTAATAAAATTTCTAATTCCTTATAACTATCTAATTTAATTTTATTTACAGTATCAGTTATAAATTTATTATTAGTTAGTCCAGCATCTTCATATATAGAATTAATATTTTTAATAGCTGAATCAAACTCTAAATTAAAAATATTGGTAATGGTTTCTAATAAAGATGTAATATTCTTTTCAATATCATATTGTAAACTATTTATTAAAATTAACTTATTTTTCTTTCTAAACATTTCAATGATATCCTTATTCATCATATCACCCTTCTTATTATATGATAATAATATCAACTTATAAATATTTAGTCAAAGTTTTTTTATTTATTTAAAGTAATTGTACTAAGTAATTCAACTAAATAATAAATATAATGTTTTTCCAATTTAATTGTATCAAGTATAATTACCAAGCATTGATTCAACAATTTAAATCTAAACATTGGTGATATTTTAAAAGAATCACTAAATAACTTTTCACCATCAATTTTACTAGTAGTATTCTTACTAAAAATAAGTTCAATTGAGTTTTTAATATTATTGACTTTTATAATATCTAGATTTTTAGCTAATTTTTCAAACCACTCTTCATACATATAAATTATTATATTTTCATCAAGTTTACCAAAGCGATCTTCTAAGTCTGCTTTTACTTCCAACAATTTATCTAAAGAATCAATAGTATTAATTTGTTTATGTATAGATATTTTTAAATCATCATCATCAGTATAAACATCTGAAATATGTGTAGAAACATCTAATAATGGTTTTTCATTCTTTGTATCTTCTTCAACTGGTTCTTTACCCTTCAAAATATTTATCTCATCTTGAAGCATTTTTAAATACAAGTCAATACCAACAGTATCAATAAATCCAGCCTGTTCACTACCAAGAATATCACCAGCACCACGAATAGATAAATCACGTGTCGCAATTGAAAAACCACTACCAAGTTCAGTAAAATCTTTAATAGCATTTAATCTTTTAACAGCTACTTCATTAAGAACTTTAGTAGGAGAATACATAAAATAGGCATATGCAATCTTATTACTTCTACCAACTCTTCCTCTTATCTGATACAACTGACTTAAGCCAAAGTGATCTGCATCTAAAATTATCAAAGTATTAGCATTAGGTATATCCATACCTGTTTCAATTATTGTAGTACATATTAAAATATCATATTCACCTTTTATAAATGAATACATTCTATCTTCAAGTTCTTCTTTGGTAAGACGTCCATGAGCATAAACAATCCTAGCTTCAGGGACTAACTTACTAATTTCAAGCATCTTTTTTTCAATTGTTTCTACATGATTATAAAGTAGAAAAACCTGACCACTTCTTGATAATTCTTTATATATTGCATCTCTTATTATTTGATTGTTTTCCTCTATTACATAAGTCTGAACTGGATATCTATTAACAGGTGGAGTTTGAATTAAAGATAAACTCCTAATACCAACCATTGACATTTGTAAAGTTCTAGGAATTGGAGTAGCTGTTAAAGTTAATACATCAACATTAGTTTTATATCTTTTTATTTTTTCTTTATGTGTAACTCCAAATCTTTGTTCCTCATCAATAACTAACAAACCTAAATCTTTAGGTTTAATATCATTACTTAATAATCGATGTGTACCAATAACAAAATCGATTGTACCATCATTTAAACCAGTTATTATTCTTTTCTTCTCTTTAGGTGAAGTAAAACGATTAAGTAAACCAATACTAACTGGAAAGTTTTTAAATCGAATAAGAGCATTTTGGTATTGTTGATTAGAAAGAATAGTTGTTGGACATAAATATAAAACTTGTTTAGAATCTAATATTGCCTTAAATATAGCTCTAAAAGCAACCTCAGTCTTACCATAACCTACGTCACCACATAATAATCGATCCATAGGCTTAGAAGAAATCATATCTTCTTTTATCTGTTTTATAGCTAATAATTGATCTTGAGTTTCATTATATTCAAAATCATTTTCAAATTGTCGTTGCAAATCAGAATCAGGAGAAAAAGCAAATCCCTGTTTCATTTCTCTTTCTGCATATAATTTTAGTAATTGATCAGCAATATCATGAATTTTACTTTTAACTCTATTTTTTACTTTTTGCCAATCTGAACCACCTAATTTATTTATTTTAGGTATAGTACCTTCCTTACCAGAAAATTTACTTATCATATCAATTTTCTCAGCAGGAATATACAATTTATCATTTCCAGCATAGATAACTTCAACATAATCTTTGATTAAATCTCCATGAGATAATGTTTTTATACCATTATAAATACCAATACCATTAACAGCATTAACAACATAATCACCAACACTTAATTTACTAATATCTTTTATTTTTGATGCATACTTAAATTTATTTTTATATTTCTTTAAATTAGAATTATTATTAAATAACTCATTAGGTGTAAGTATGACATAGTCATCATAAATAAAACCTTTATTTACATTTTTTATGATTATATTTACTTTTTGTAAAATAATATTATCTTCATCAGTAATAACATAAGGAACTTTTAATACCTTGATAAAATTTTTTAATTGGATCTCCTTAAGATAAATAATTACTTTTTTATTTAAATATAATTGATCAGATAAAAAATTATTAATTGCTTCTATATTTTCATGAAATGGTACTATTTCTTTGGCATCAAAATTAATTGGTTTAACTTGTTTTTCTGATAAAATATTATCTATTGTTAAGTAGTAATTAAGATGTTTAGGATTTAATTGATGAAAATCAAACATATAATTACCATCAAAATCACTATCTTTTTCTTGCTTATATTCAAAAGTCTCTTTTACTATTTGTTCATATGCATTATCAAGTTGACTTTTATCTTTATAAAAAACTATTGGATCATCTAAATAATCTAATAATGATTCTACAGATGAATATAATTTTAAATATTTTTGTTTACGCATGTTCTCATCAATTTCTGTATTTACAATAAATTCACTATAAGGGTAAATGACAATTTCCTTTAAGTTAGATATTGATTTTTGACTATCTTCATCAAAAATACGCATAGAATCGATGGTATCACCAAAAAATTCAAATCTAATTGGATGATCACTTCCTAATGGGAAAATATCAATTATGTAACCTCTAACAGAAAACTCTCCAGTTTTTGTAACAAGAGATTCACGCTTATATCCTATATTAAAAAAATATTGAACCAAATCTTGTTGAGAATATTCATCACCCAAAGCCAATTTTTTTATACTATTTTTATAGTTAACTTTAGCTGGCAAATATCTCAAATAACCCATTAAATTAGTAACAATAATTAATTTATTACCACTAATAATTTGATTTAAGGTATCTAATCTATTAATCATTAAATCAGGACTTATCGCAATAGCCTCACTCGTTAAAAAATCATCCATAGGAAACAATAAAACATTATCACAGTAATTAAGTAATGATTGATATAATTGATTTGCTTCAAATAAACTTGGGGTTACAATTAGTATTGGTTTAGATTGATTATCAACAAAAATATTTTCAATATAACGACAAAAAAGCTCATCTGTCATACCAGATAAAGCAGTATTATCAATACATAGTTTTTCTATTTTAGAAGCAAAAATATTCATATTATCACCAACTATTTATGATTATATTTTGACATTAATTGATCAAATGACATTACAAAATAATCATTTAATACATTTAATACAATATCAGTAACTTCATTCAATTTTTGTCGTTCTATTTGTGAAGTTTTTCCTAATACATAATCTTTAGTATCTATATTTTTATTGTTAGATATACCTATTTTTATTCTTTTATATTCCTGTGTTCCTAAGTGTAATTCAATATTTTTTAAGCCATTATGTCCACCACTAGAACCCTTTTTCTTTAATTTGAAATTACCTAATGGTAAATCTAAATCATCATTAATTATTAAAATGTCATCTAAAGAAATTTTATAAAAATCAACAAATCTACGAATTACCTCACCACTTAGATTGATATACGATTGTGGTTTTAATAAAATTACCTTTTCATTTTTGATAATAGCTTCAGTATACAATCCATTAAATTTACTTTTATTAAGGAAAACTCCCAAACTAGAAGCAAATTTATCAATTGTTTGAAATCCAACATTATGACGAGTATTATCATACTCTTTTCCAGGATTACCTAAACCAACTATTAATTTCACACTATCACCTACTTAATTTTTTCACTTTATTAACTACTTTTTTATATTTATATTTTCCAAATATTTTTTCTAATTTAATTTTTCTATCTAACAAACTAAAACTACAAATAGAAATTTCATCAATCCATTCATCTTTAAAATCAATAGTTATACTTTTTCTTAAAGTATGTGGATTTACTCTTTGTGCCATACTCATTATATTTTCACCCACCAAATATACTAAAAATTATTTTCCGGGAAATAATTTTTAATTATTAATATGATATTCCTTATAAACAACTGACTTAGGGATTCCTCTTTCAACAGCTACTTTCTTAATAGCTTCTTTTTCACTCATACCATCTTCTAAATAAAGGCTAATATGTTCTAAAATAGTCATGCTAGAATAATCTTCTTGTTCTAAATTACCCTCAACAACGACTACCATTTCCCCTTTTATAGAATCTACTACTTCTAGTACATCAGTAATATTTCCACGAATAGTTTCTTCATATTTTTTACTGATTTCTCTACATAAAGCAATTCTACGATTTCCAAATACTTCAAGTAAAGAAGTAAGCATATCTTGAATTCTATGTGGTGCCTCATACAGGATGATAGTATAAGGTAATTTTTTTAAAGATTCAAGTTCTTTTTTTCTTTTTGAATCCTTACTATTTAAAAAGCCATAAAACAAAAATGGAGCAGGATTAATACCTGACATAGTTAAAGCTGGTACAAAAGCAGTTGGCCCTGGCAAACTAATCACATTAAAACCATGGCTTGTAACATATTCTACTATCTTATAGCCCGGATCACTAATAATAGGCGTACCTCTATCTGTCACAAGACCAATATTTTTTCCATCTTGTAACTCAGATAATACCATTTTTTTTAAAGAATCTTCATTATGATCATCAGAATGAATAAGTTTTTTCTTAATATTTAACTTATGTAACAATTCACTAGTAACTCTTGTATCTTCACACAACAAAAAATCTACCATTTCTAACGTATGAATAGCTCTAAGTGTAATATCTTCCATATTACCAACAGGAGTTGGAATTAAATATAAACTAGGACTATCATCATAACTTTTTTGTCTCATTTACTACACCTTCTATTACTCAAACATTTCTTTTACATGTTTTGTATAACTACCATCATCATTATGAACATAAAGTGGTGGCAACAATTTAAGTCCATCCCTTGCACACTTTCTTGCTTCAATTAAAACCATATTTGATTCTTTTCCAACTTTAGGATATACAAATTGCATCTTTTTTACAGCAAAATCATTATTTTCCAATAGTTTTATAATTTCTATAACACGTTCCGTACGATGAACCATAGCCAGTACTCCATTAGTTTTCAATAAATATTTACTAATAATAACAATATCTTCAAGTGTAATATATTTCTCATGCCTAGCTATTATTTTATGTTCATCATCATTTAAATTACTACTTTCTAAATATTTAAAATATGGTGGATTACAAGTGATAACATCAATACTATTGATATCATAAATATCACATAATTTTTTCATATCCATATTCAATAACTCAATTTTATCAGTTAAATTATTATAAATGACACTTTTCTTTGCTAACTCAAAGCAATCTTTTTGAATCTCTACACCAATAATTTTAGCATCCGTTTTAGTAGACAAAATTAACGGAATGGGCGCATTTCCACACCCTAAATCAATAATAGTATTTATCTTACTGTTTAAAGTAACAAAATTAGCCAACAATACAGAATCAAGTGAGAAACTAAACCAATCTGTATTTTGATAAATCTTAAAATTTCTATAATTCAATAAATCATTTATAACTTCCATATATCCTCTTCAACTTCAATAAAATTATGATTATCGGTTTCAACAATAATTGAACCCTTTAAAATATTTATTGAAGAAATTTTACCACTAACATCATCATTTTTATATCTTTCACCAACATGAGGCATTTTATTTTTGATGTCTGTATAAACATCATCTTCATAATTTAAACAACATAAAAGACGTCCACATACACCATTTATTTTAGTAGGATTTAACGATAATAATTGATTTTTAGCCATATTTATAGATACACTATTAAAATCAGTTAAGAAACTACTACAACATAAAAAACGTCCACATGGCCCAATTCCACCTATTTCACGTGCCTTATCTCTAACACCAATTTGTCTTAATTCAATACGTGTTTTATATATTTGAGCTAATTTTTTGGCTAAATCCCTAAAATCAACTCTATCATCTGCTAAAAAATTAAATAATAATTGTTTTCTATCAAAGGTAAAACTTGCATCTATAATTCTCATATCAAGTTTTAATTTATCAGCAATTTTTCTAGCTTCAATAAGTGCCTTCTTTGCATCAGCAATATTTTTAGAATTAGTTTTAACATCATCATTTGTAGCTAATCTAACAATATTCTTAGTAGGTAAACCCATATCACTATCACTTATATTTTTAATTGACGATACAACAATTCCATATTGTAAACCTTTTTCTGTTTCAACTATAACAGGTACATTAATGGTAATATCTGATATATTATCACACGAAAAATAATAATTCTTTCCACCCTTTTTTAAGGATACTGCCACAACTTTAGTCATACACATCAACTCCTGAAAAATTAATAATAAATTGATCAAGCATTAAATTTACATTCAAATTATATACTAATTTATCTATTTGCTTAGTCAAAATATCTATTTTATTAACTATTAAATCAATTGAATTAAATTCATTTATATAATCAATTATATTATCTAAGTCATTTTGATAAACAACACCTATTTTTTTTCTTAATGCTTGATAATATATTATTTGCATTGCTTTAAATATATCAAGCCACTTATCTCTAGTATAATACTCATTATTACAAAGAATAGGAACATATGAAATAGAAGTACTTTTACGTTTTTCGATCATTTTAATAAATTCAACAATAAAATCAAGATTATCAAAAGTATAATTAGAATTTTCATTTACTAATGAAAATATTTGACATCTACTTTGAAGCGTTTCAAGTACTCTATATCTACTATCAGATACAAGAATACCAATTATACCAGGTTGAGGTTCCTCCAAAAATTTTAATAATGAATTGCTAGCCTGTTCATTTAGCTTGTCCGCATCATTAATAACATATATTCTAGGTTTATTATTCAATGATTTTGTCATAAATTTTTCTTGTATTTCCAAAATTTGAGCCTTTTTAATTACAGAACTACTACTATCTATCCCTATTTCAATATAATTTCCATCAGCTTTTATTTGCTCAATACTAGCAACATCTGGATAAGAATACAAAAGACCAACAAACAAATCTATGACTTTATTTTTATCATAATAACCATTAGTTTCAATAAGATAAGCATGAGTTAATTTATTATGATTAATTATAGAAATAATATTATCAAAAAATCGTTGTTGCTCACCAAAATCATTAAATATCATAATATCACCTCAAAATACTAAAACTAATAATAATACTAATGAAAATAATGCTGGAAATCCTAAAAATGAAACTAAACCAATAGTAATCACATTAATAGGAACTACAATATCAAAATTAGAAGCAATAACATTAAATCCATATAAAACAAAAAAACTTAATATAACTTTTTTAACTAGAAAAAGTAACTTTTTTATCACATATATCACCTAATATAAGTTATTTAGGTAACATCTAATTTATTCAACATTTTTTCTATCAGCTAAAGCTCTTTCCAAAGTAATAGCATCTATATACTCCATATCAGCACCTATTGGAATTCCACTAGCAATTTTAGTAATAGAAATTTGCAAATCTCCTAAAATTCTTTTTATATACAATGATGTAGTTTCTCCTTCTATACTTGGTTTAAAAGCAAGTATAATTTCATCAAAGCTTTCATTTTTCACACGTTCAACCAATTTATCAAGTTCAATATCTTCAGGATTTATCCCATCTTTTGGAGAAATTAACCCTTTTAATACATGATATTTTCCATTAAAAGTACCTAATCTTTCAAATAAAAACACTGATTTTGGATCCTCAACAACACATAAAACACGACTGTTACGATTCTTATCTGAACAAATAGAACAGTTCTCCATATCAGTAAGTGAGTTACATATAGGACAATTATGAACTTTTTCAACAACATCATGAATACTATTAGTAAACATTTCAATGCGCTCATCTGACATATCCATAACGGCAAAAGACAAACGTTCTGCCGTTTTCTCACCAATACCAGGTAATGATTTAAAAGAATCTATTAAACTTTCTAAACTACTAGGATACATTTTTAAAATAGTCCACCTGGCATCATATTACTAAATTTACCCATTTTTTGTTCAGTTACTTTATCAATTTCTTTAAATGCTTGATTAATAGCTACTACTATTAAATCTTCTATTATTTCTTTATCATCATTGCTGATATCTTCATTGATAGTCACTTTAATTATTTCTTTTGTACCTTTAACTTCAACCTTTACAAATGAACTTTCGCCAATAAAAGTCATATTGTCAATTTCCTCTTTTGTTTTTAACATATCTTTTTGTAAGCTTTGAGCTTGTTTCATTAATGCTTGTATATTCATTTTCTTTCCTCTTTCCTTTTTTTATTTATTATACACTAGTAACCACATCATTTCCAAACAAATCAACTGCTTGTTTAGTAAGATCATCTACCAGTTTATCAGAATCATTATTCTGATTATTTTCAGTATTTAAAGTTGAAACATCAATATATTCATATTTTATTCCAGCTTTCATATTATTTATATATTCATTTTTTTTATTTTTCCACTCATCTGTTGAAATAATAGCAATATTATAATTTTGACCAAATATTTTTTCGAACAAACTTTCTATTCTACTAATCAATTTGTAACCTCTACTAACCATTGAATCATAATCAAATGTAATAATCAATTCCTTTTTAGAAGCAGCCTTTACTTCCCCATCAGTTAAATAACTAGCAATAGATCCAAATTGGCTATCTAAAGCATAATCACTAAGCTGTTGCCAACTGTTTTTAATATTATTGAGAATTGTCTTATCAGCAGTTGCCAAACAATTATTAACAATTAATGAATTAATTTTCAAATATTCATCAGTATTATCAACAATTTCAGAATTAGAAGTAAAGGTATTATTATCTTTATCTACATGATCAACTTTATCATTATCATCTTTGACACTATCAATATTATTATTATTTTCTTCTTCTAAGGCTACAGAAACTGGTTGTGTTGCATCATTATTAACATAATTAGCACTCTTATTAGAATATAAATTCATAAATGAAAGGACTTTTACTTCAAATAAAATTCTAACATTATTAGATTTTTTAATATCTACCGATAATTCACTGAAATTATCTATAAAACTTAACAAAAAATTTATATCAAAATCAATATCAATATTTGAATAATAATCAACTATCAAATTTCTACACAAAAGTAACAAGTTTTGACAAAAAATAGCTAAATCTTTACCATCATTATAAATTTTATCAATAAATTTTATAGTTGACGATACATCTCTAGTAGATAAAAATTTAAGAAAGTCAATTTTTTCACCTTCTGAAACAATACCATTCAATTCTTCAAAATCTTCTATAGTAATTTTATCATTTGAATATGAAGATACCTTATCAAGCATACCAATAGCATCACGCATACCTCCATCAGATAAATTTGATATTAATTTCAATACTTCATCATCTATATTTATTTTTTCACTATCAGCAATAAATGATAATCTATTATATATTTCATTCTCCGTCAAACGCTTAAAATCAAAGCATTGACATCGAGAAATTATAGTTACAGGAACCTTATGAAGATCAGTAGTCGCTAGAATAAAAATAATATGTTGCGGTGGTTCTTCAAGTGTTTTTAATAAAGCATTAAAAGCACCTAAAGATAACATATGAACTTCATCAATAATATAAACTTTATATTTAAGTTCAGAAGGTACAAGATTAATCTTATTTCTTATTTCTCTTATTTCATCAACACCATTATTAGAAGCTGCATCTATTTCAATAATATCTGATGTTGAATTATTTAAAATTGATAAACAATTTTGACATTTTCCACAAGCTACACCATCAACTGGTTCTAAACAATTAACAACTTTTGATAAAACTTTAGCCATAGTTGTTTTTCCTGTTCCTCTAGGGCCAGAAAATAAATATGCATGACTAACTTTATTACTTTTTAGAGAATTTTTAATAATTTTAACAATATTTTTTTGTCCAGTTATTTCTTCTAATGAAGAAGGTCTATATTTTCGATATAAAGCACAGTAAGACAATTCATACACCTCCAAAAACATCTATATTATACCATAAAAAAAATAATTATAACTAAATAACTATCTTTTTTTCAAAAAAAACTGTTTTAATAGTTTTCCACAATCATTTTTTAAAATATTATTCACTATTACGATATCTGTACCATTTGATTTATCAAATAATATTTTATCCACAATATTGTGATTATTACTATTATTATCAGCACCAATGACAATTTTTGAAATTCTTGACTGATTTATAGCACTTGCACACATAGAACACGGATATAAAGTAATATACATAGTACAATCATTCAATCTCCAATTTTTTAGCTTTTTTGATGCTTTTTTTATAGCTAAAATCTCTGCGTGATTAATTACACAATTTTTTTTATTTTTTGTGTTATATGCCTTAGAAATAACCCTATTTTCTTTAACAATAACTGCTCCAACTGGTACTTCTCCTCTATTATATGCTTTTTTTGCCTCATTTATGGCTATTTTCATATAAAATTCATCATTATTCATAAAATTCACCTACAAAAAAAGTGCACATAAACATTTAGTGTTAAGGCTGCTATTTTCCAATCCTGACCTGGTTCCACAAACATTTATTGCACAACACAATAATAATATATTTTTTATATAAAATCAAGCTATTTATATTAATGTTTCACGTGAAACATTGTGGATAAAAAATTATTTCCCGGGAAATAATTTTTCTTCAATTATAATTCACATATTTAGTAAAATTACCATTATTTTAAAGATAATAGTTTTTTTATAAACAATTTTCAAATTTTACTTAAAAGTGATTTAAATAATCAATAATAACACCTTATATTACATATTAAATTATAAAAAGTTTAAATAATTAATACTTATCCACAAGAAAATTATAGTTAAATCAATGTTCCACGTGAAACATTGTGAATAAATTTTTTATAAATTAATATAAAGTTAACAAAATTGTTAAAAATTATATTCAACATTATTCAATATTTTACTAATTAATAAAGCATGTAATATTTTAATTTTATTAACAAGTTAATATTTTTATAACATAAACCTAACTCAATAACAATTTTAACACATAAAACAAGCTTTATAATAAAAATAACTATAACTGATCAATGTTTCACGTGGAACATTGTGGATAAAAATTTATTTTCCGAGAAATAATTTTATTTAACGATACTATAATGTGCTTAATTAATTTAAAACTTTCTATTTCACATTTATAAACGTTTCTAACAGTTTCTGATAATCAATTAAGATTAACTATTTAAATTACATAGTTTCACGTGAAACATAAAAAAAGTGAAGAGTATGAACCTTACTCTTCACTTTTTACTTCTTCATCAATATCTTCGTTTTCTTTCATAATTGTAGCTACTGTAGCAACTTTCTGTTCATCTTTCAATTTAATCAATCTGACACCTTGAGTAGCTCTACCTAACGTAGATATTTGATCCATAGACATTCTCATAACAATTCCATTATCAGTAATAATTACTAGATCTTCATCACCTGTAACAGCCTTTAATGAAACTAACATACCATTCTTTTCAGTAACATTTAAAGCCTTAACTCCCTTACTACCACGATGAGTTAATCTATAATCCACAATAGGTGTTTTCTTTCCATAACCCTTTTCAGTAACAATAAGAACTTGTTTATCAGGATCAATAACCTCTGCACCAATTACCTTTGAATCTCCTAAATCAATACCCTTAACACCAGAAGCAGTTCTACCCATTACTCTAATTTCTTTTTCCACAAATCTTACCATTCTACCATTTGATGCACCAATAATAATTTCGTTATCACCAGTTGTTTTTCTAACAGAAATCAATTCATCATCATCTTTTAAAGTAATAGCTATTTTTCCACTGGTTCTAATATTATCAAACTCACTTAAATCAGTTCTCTTAATTAATCCATTACGTGTAACTAATGTTAAATATTTATCCACAGATTCTTTAGAACTCAAACATATGATTGAGTTAATACACTCATCTTTTTCCACAGGTAATAAATTAACTATCGGTAATCCTTTACTTTGTCTACTAAATTCAGGAACCTCATAACCCTTCATACGATATACCCTACCCTTATTACTAAAGAATAAAATATAATCATGAGTTTCCATATTTAGCATTTTTTCAACAAAGTCTTCTTCATTAGTTGCCATACCCTTAATTCCAACTCCGCCTCTATTTTGAGTTCTATACACATCAACAGGCATTCTCTTAATATAACCCTTATTTGTTAATGTAATTAGAATATTATCAACAGGAATTAATGACTCGTCTTCTATATATTCAATAGCTGTCATATCTATAGTGGTACGACGATCATCACCATATTTATCCCTAATTTCAAGTAATTCTTTTTTTATAACAGCTAAAACATTTTCATCACTACTTAAAATCATTCTAAGTTCAGATATAAGCTTCAATAAATCAGCTAATTCATTTTCTATTTTTTCTCTTTCCAAACCAGTCAAACGACGAAGTTTCATTTCAAGAATAGCATTAGCTTGAGCTTCACTTAATCCAAAATTATCCATCAAACCTTTACGAGCTTCATCATCACTATTAGAAGCCTTTATTAACTTAATAATTTCATCAATATGATCAAGTGCAATCTTTAATCCTTCTAAAATATGCACTCTTTTTTCAGCATTATCTAAATCAAATTTAGTTCTACGAATTATTACTTCCCTTTGAAAATCAATATATTTTGATATAATATCCCTTAATCCTAGTGTTTTAGGAACACCTTGATCAAGCATTAATAATATAATTCCATAACTAGTCTGAAATGCAGTGTGCTTGTATAATTTATTAAGAACAACTTGAGCATTTGCATCCTTCTTTAAAGTAATTGTAATTTTTATTCCATCCTTCAAATCAGAATGATAATCAGCAATTCCCTCTATTGTCTTATTATGAACAAGTTCTGCAACCTTATTCTTTAATTCAAGAGTATTAACTCCATATGGAACTTCATCAATAATTATATATTGTTTACCATTTTTTTCCTCTATTCTTGCCTTACTTCTTATTGTAATAGAGCCACGTCCAGTTTCATAAGCCTTACGAATACCACTATTTCCTAAAATAATAGCACCAGTAGGAAAATCAGGTCCTTTTATATAATTCATTAACTCATCAAGAGTTATATCATGATTATCAATATATGCAACACAACCATCTATAACTTCTCTTAAATTATGTGGCGGAATATTAGTCGCCATACCAACCGCAATTCCAGTAGTACCATTTACTAAAACATTAGGAAATCTAGATGGTAAAACAACTGGTTCCTTAGTAGTTTCATCAAAGTTTGGAATAAAATCAACAGTATTTTTATTAATATTACGTAATAACTCTAAAGATACTTTTGATAATCTTGACTCAGTATAACGCATAGCTGCAGCCCCATAACCTTCAATATTACCAAAATTACCATGACCATCAATTAACATATAACGATATGAAAAATCTTGAGCCATTCTTACCATAGCTTCATAAATTGAAGAGTCACCATGAGGGTGATAATTACCCATAACTTCACCGACTGTTTTAGCACTTTTTTTATGAGGTTTATCTGGAGTATAACCAGATTCAAACATAGAGTACAAAATACGCCTATGTACGGGTTTTAAACCATCTCTTAAGTCTGGAATAGCACGTGCCGTAATAACGCTCATAGAATAGTCTAAAAACGAGTCCTGAACCTCTTTTACAATATTATTATGTTCTAATCTATCCATTACAAAAACCTCCTATATATCCAAATTAGCATATGTTGCGTTATTTTCAATAAAATCTCTACGAGGTTCTACTTCTTCACCCATTAATTTAGAGAAAACTTCATCTGCTTGAACAGCATCTTCAACAGTAATTTTTCTTAATACACGTTGATTTATATCCATAGTTGTTTCATTAAGTTCTTCAGCATCCATTTCTCCTAAACCTTTCATACGAGCAATTTCATATTTAACTCCTGGATTTAAACTAGATATATACTCATCTCTTTCAGCATCATCTAACACATACTTTCTAGTTTTACCATGGGTTATTCTATATAGCGGTGGTTGTGCAGCATACACATGACCAGCTTCAACTATTGGTTTAAAGAAACGATAAAATAATGTTAAAAGTAAAACTCTAATGTGTGAACCATCAACATCAGCATCAGTCATTATTATTATTTTATGGTAACGTAATTTTGAAAGATCAAAATCCTCCCCTATTCCAGTACCAAAAGCCGTAATAATAGTTCTAATTTCTTCATTAGACAAAGCTCTATCTAAACGGGCTTTTTCAACATTTAAGATTTTTC
>CAKPAQ010000002.1 GCA_934133015.1 uncultured Bacilli bacterium
TTTGGAATTACATTTAATTTTAATGTATCTGGATTATCTAATGTTACTTCATAATTCCAATCTTTATCAGTTACACTAGTTAAAACGCTATCTCCAATTGTAATACTTTGTATATCAGCATTACTTCTTAATTCTTGTTCTTCTGCTGTTATTACTTTAGCATTTGAATATACATTTACCATAGCAGTAAACTTCTTCCCATAAATATCACTACTATCTTCTGTATCATCTACCCACATTCTTAATCTAAAATCTTTCTTATAATTAGTTGTATTTCCATCTACGTTACCATTATAAATAGTCTTTTCTATTTCACTACCTACATCTATATTTGTTTGTGGTAATCTACTATATTTAGTTACTGCTAACTCTTCTTTTTCTGTTGATTCTGTTCTATCAGTTAAATATACTTTTACATTTTCTTCTCCTAAAGTAGAAGTACTTTTCTTTCTCAAAGTTACTTCATACGGAATTGCTTCAGTTCCAGTATTAGTTGCTTCAATTGAGAAATCAAATACGTTGTTATCCCCGTCTAATACTTTTCCTTGAGTATCAGAAATCGGTAAAGCATTAGTTAATTTTATTCCTGTTTTTACTCCGGTATTTTCAGTATACAAAAACTTTAAAGTACCTGATGTTACTGTATTATCAGTTGTACCTAACTTTGTATAAGTAAACACTGCATAAGTTATTCCGATAGTAACTATTATTAAACCAATTAGTCCTATCATTGATAAAATTAGTGTTTTCTTTTTATTATTTTTATTCATAAACATTCCTTCTCTCTAGCTTATTTTCATCCTAATTTTACCATAGCTACCCCCCCCCCATGTCAATGGGCGTGGCAAATTTTTACCATCAATCCGATAAAAACAAATTGACATATTTTTACATTATAATATACATATATATTTACAAATAAATATGTCAAAAAAAAGCTAGAAACTGCAATCAAAATCACAACTTCTAGCTATGCTATTTTAATAAATAGGTTTAAATTAAATCTTTATCATCCATTGCTTTCTTCCAAGTCCAATTCTTAACATCTGGCATGTCATCACCATATTCACGAATATATTCTTTATGTTCTACCAATTTATCTTTACACCATTGATTTAAAAGTGCACTTCTATTACCAAGTTGAGGTAAATACTTCAAAGCATCCATAACTAAATGATATCTATCAATTTCATTTTGAACTCTCATATCAAATGGTGTAGTAATTGTTCCTTCCTCTTTATACCCATGAACATGTAATTCTTTATTAGTACGTTTATAAGTTAATTGATGTACCAAAGATGCATAACCATGGAATGCAAATATAATTGGTTTATTTTTAGTAAATAATAAATCATATTCATCATCAGTTAATCCGTGTGGATGTGTAAAATGCGATTCTAATCTCATCAAATCAACTACATTTACTACCCTGATTTTAATTTCAGGAAAATTATTTCTTAATATTGAAACTGCTGCCAATGTTTCCAAAGTTGGTGTATCTCCACAACAAGCCATAACAATATCCGGTTCACAATTACCATCATTACTAGCCCAATTCCAAATACCAATACCTTGAGTACAATGCTTAACAGCTTGATCCATAGTTAACCATTGAGGTCTTGGATGTTTACTAGCAATAATAACATTTATATAATTTTTACTTTTTATACAATGATCAAAACAAGATAATAAACAATTAGCATCAGGTGGCAAATACATACGTACTATATCAGCTTTTTTAGTAACTAAATGATTCAAGAACCCTGGATCTTGATGAGTATAACCATTATGATCTTGTTGCCAAATATGACTAGATAAAATATAATTCAAAGAAGCAATTGGTCTACGCCATGACAACTCTCTAGTAACCTTTAACCATTTTGCATGTTGACTAGCCATAGAATCAATTATTCTAGAAAAAGCTTCATAAGTATGGAAAAAGCCATGTCTACCAGTTAATAAATAACCTTCCAACCATCCTTCACAAGCATGTTCAGATAAATAAGAATCAAGTACTCGACCGTCACTAGCCAAAAACTCATCAGTATCATATTTAGTAGCATTCCATTTCCTATTAGTCACATCAAATATATAATTTAAACGATTAGATAAAGCTTCATCAGGTCCAAAAACTCTAAAGTTTTTATTATCATCATTTAATTTTATAACATCTCTAACATAAGCTCCTAATTCTTTCATATCTTGAGCCATAACTTCACCAGGTTCAACTACATCAACACCATAATTTCTAAAATCAGGAGTACGTAATTCCTCTAAGAGAATACCTCCATTAGCATGTGGATTCATCCCCATTCTTCTATTGCCAGTTGGTGTCAATTCTTTCAAATCTGGTAATAATTTACCATTTTCATCAAATAATTCTTCTGGATGATAACTTTTCATCCAGTTTTCTAATATTTCAATATTTTCAGGTGAATCATCACTAATAACTACTGGAACTTGATGAGATCTAAAACTATTTTCAATTTGTTTACCATCAACTTCTTTCGGACCAGTCCATCCTTTAGGAGTCCTCAAAATAATCATTGGCCATATTGGTCTTTCACTATCATCATTATCTCTAGCATTAGTTTGAATTTTCTTTATCATATCAATAACCCTATCCAAAGTACTAGCCATTTTCTGATGCATAACCATAGGATCATCACCACTAACAATAAATGGTTCATATCCACAACCTTTAAAGAAAGATATTAACTCATCTTCACTTATTCTAGAAAATACTGTAGGATTAGCTATTTTATAACCATTTAAATGTAAAATTGGTAAAACTACCCCATCTGTTTTGGGATTTAAAAATTTATTGTAATGCCAGCTAGTAGCCAAAGGACCTGTTTCAGCTTCTCCATCACCAACAACACAAGTTGCAATTAAATTAGGATTATCTAAAACTGCTCCAAATGCATGTGCCAAACTGTATCCAAGTTCTCCACCTTCATGAATAGATCCTGGAACTTCAGGAGCAACATGACTAGATACTCCACCTGGAAAAGAAAATTGCTTAAACAATTTTCTCATTCCATCAACATCTTCAGTTATATTAGGATAAATTTCACTATAACTTCCCTCTAAATAAGTATTAGCTATCATAAAATTTCCACCATGACCTGGACCAGATAAATAAATCATATCTAAATCATACTTTTTTATAATACGATTTAAGTGAGTATATATAAAATTTTGTCCTGGAACTGTCCCCCAATGACCAACTATATTTTTTTTAATATCACTACGTTTTAATTTTTCCTTAAGTAAAGAATTATCTAATAAATACAATTGCCCAACTGATAAATAATTAGCCGCTCTAAAATATCTATCAATTTTATTAAGTTCATCCAAAGTTAAAACATCTTCATTATTATTCATTTTTTACATTCTCCCTTATGATAACATTATATAATAAAGAAGAAAAAATCACAATAAGTAATAAACTTTTACTACTCTTTAATAAATCTATTTTTATATTAAAATCAATCAAATAAATTTTTTATGAAAATAGATGGATTCTTTTTCGGAACTAATAAATAAACTCTATTTTTTGTCCTAGTTAAAGCCACATAAAACAATCTTCTTTCCTCACTATATAGAAATTTATCATTTGTTTTATTAACTAATCTTAGTACTTTATCATCTACTATTTTATTAGGAAAACCCAATAACTTATCTTCTAAATTTATTATTATAACATTATCTTCTTCTAATCCTTTTGATTTATGAACAGTCATATAATACATATTCAATTTACTATTATTTTTATAAATAACTTTATTATCTTTTAAAAATATATCATTATCTAAAATAGAATATATATCATTATTATTTCTTCCTAATATCATTATATTACCCTCTAATTTATTAAACAATTCTTTAATACTTACTACAATATTATCATAATAAATTACTATTATTGGATTATTTATATGCTTACTAGATTTTAGATTTTTTCTTATTTGATTTTTATTTTTCATAATAAATTTTCCCGCAATATTTATTAACTCTTGACTATTTCGATAAGTATTTTCTATTTTAAGCATTTTACTTTCTTTAAAATATTGTGAAAAGTTAAGAAATAAGTTTAAATCACAGCCAGTAAATCTATAAATAGATTGAAAATCATCCCCTACTACCATTAATTTAGCATTAGTTTTAGCTAATATTTCTTTTATTAAACAAAATCTTACAAATGAAGTATCTTGATATTCATCTATTATTACATATTTATATTTATTTACTTTACCATTACCTTTTACCAATTTAGTAGCTTTAATAATCATATCATCAAAATCTATTTCTTTGTTTTCCTTTAAGTAATCAAAATATAATAAATAAATATTTAAACTTAATATTAAAAATATTTTTTCTTTTTTATATTTTTTATAATTAAAAGTCTTTTTTATTTGTTTTAAAAACAAGCTATAGTCTTCAATAGTATAATTATTACACTTAAATAATCGTATAAAAGTATTTATTAGTCTTTCTAATAACTGAATTTTTTTATAATTAACTATATAAAATTTCTGATATTTTCTCTTTAATTTTATAAAACTAAATTTATTAAAATAACTAAGTAAATATTTCATGTATTGTGGATAATTCAAAATAGTTAAATTAAAAAAATCATGAATTATTCTATCTAAAGTTTCATTATCAGTAATATTATATTCAATTTGATTATCTTTAAGGATATTTAGTGCTAGTTCATGAAATGTATAAACTGGCATTGATAATAAGAATTCCTTTTTAATTTTTTCTTTTAAGCTATTAGTAGATGCTCTAGTGAATGATATACATAATATATCATCTGGTTTTATATTTTTTTGATATAGTAAATATTTTATTTTTCCCAAAATTGTAAGTGTTTTTCCACTACCAGCACCTGCCACTACTAAAAGATATTTACTATCATCTTTTACTATTGCCATTTGTTGTTCATCTAATCTATAACCACATACTACATCATCCATAAAAATCACCACATAGTATTATAGTTAAATAAAATTATGATACAAATGTCAAAAATTTACTTTTTAATTAAAATTGACCCTAATTATTTAATTTTTACAATTAATTTTTATATTTTATAACTAATATTATAATCAATTATAGGTTTTTATTATATTTAATATTATTTAAAAAATATATAATATAATGAAAGGAGAAGTGATTCTATGTACGGATATGGTTATCCTGTTTATGGATACAGCAATGATGGTTCTAATTCATGGTGGTGGATAATTATAATAGTTTTTATAATATTCTTCTTATTCTGGGGAAACAATTGTAACAACAACAATAATTGTCGTTAATTCTAAAACTTAGTTATATTATAAAAAAATAAACCAGTTAATCAACTGATTTGTTTTTTGCTGTCTTCTTTTGTATTATCTACAGTTCCTTTATTATGTTGTGGTGGTGCATAAATAGAAAATAATTTCAATGGAACATTACCAATATTAGTTATATTATGCCATGTATTATTAGGAACCATAACTCCAAAGTTATTAGTAGCTATCTCTTGAACTGTTACTTCTTGTATATCAGAACCCATTTGAACTAATCCAGTTCCTTGTTCAATATATAAAAATTGATCCACATTAGGATGTACTTCTATACCAATATCTTCACCAACTGGAATACTCATAAGTGTTATTTGTAAATGATCTCCAGTCCAAAATGTATTACGATACTTATCATTTATTTTAGTTATGTCATTCATATTAGTAGCGAAAGCTAATGGACCATAATCTTTTATTAAACTAATAGGTTGTCTATAATCATTACTATAACCATATGAGTAATAATTATTATAGTCATTAAACATTATTATCATACCCTTTCATAGTAATATATGAAAAGGTATTTATTTTGCCTTTAAATAAACTGTTAATTTTTATTTTTATGCATAAAAGTTAAAAGTGAAATAATTATAATAAAAAGTCCAACTAGATTTAAAAACAAACTAATTTTATTTCTTAAAATAATAGCTACTACATTTAAAATAAGTCCAAAATAAACAAAGAAAATAAATATATTTTTATTTGGAACAACAACATCTTTATCTTTTTCACTAGATTCTAAGTTAATATCTAAAGTATGTTTAGCATATCTATTACTTTCCTTAGGTGGTATCATATAGTTATTTCCATATGTCTTTTTTAAATATTGATCATAGTTACCAGGAACAGGTAGTTTAATACCTTCAAAATTCATTAATTTAGTTGGATAAATATCTGAGTACTTATACCTTTTGTATTGAAAAACCCAAGTTATCTCATCAGCAAAATATGAAGATTTTTTGCATAATTTTCCATATAATCTAGCATTAAAACGATACCATTCTTTTAAAGGAATTGGATTAATATATATATTTTCAAATAAAACTATAATTGGCATAAGTAAAGTATTCAAAAATCTAAGTGGGAAATCTAATATTTTACTTTCTGACATATAATCATAAATAAATATATCTATAAATATACCATCACAATCACGACAGGTATTAGGTAAAAGAACATTCATTTCACGAATATAAGTATTTTTCATTCTAATTTTCATAGCTGGCCAAGCTACAGGATATTTTTTACTTTTTTCATAACAATGATAAACGAAATTGCTATTTAAATCTTTATCAAGAGCTTTAATAAATCTTTTAAAATCTTTTCTAGACATTCCAATATCCATATCGTCATCCCAAGGTATAAAGCCTTTATGTCTAATAGCTCCTAAACAAGAACCATCTGCTAAAAAATAATTTATCTTATTTTTTTTACATACTCTATCTATTTCTTTCATTATTTCAAGTAATTTTAATTGAAGTTGTCTAACAGTTACTATATCACCATTACTTTTTTCTTTTATAATATAATTCATATTTCTCACCAATGATTCAATTATAGCACATATAAATTAACTTAAAAAGAAAAAGAATTGCTATGTAACAATTCTTCCATTTATATTGAATCTACCTTACTTAAAAGTATTTCATAAATTTCTTTCCAATTATTAACTCTAATAATATTATCTTTTTTTAATTTTTCATTATTTAGTTCTTTATTATGCCATGCAGTAAAAAGTAATTTTATTGATGCACCTTCAATATTTTTTATTTTATCATCTATTTTAATATCGCAATTAATAATAGATTTATCAGCAGTAAATATATAATTTCTAGGTTCTATAAAATATAATTTTTCATACAAGAAATCATATTTAATTTACCTTCATATTCTTCAGCAGTATATATAAATATAATCCCCTCTGCGGTATCTTGCCAATAGGATATGCCCTGAAGTTTTGGATTTATTAAAGTTAATCCTGTTTCTTCATAAAATTCCCTTTTAATACAATCCAAAGGTGTTTCCCCAGATTCAAATTTTCCTCCAGGTGGAGCATAAACTTGTCCCCACTTTTTAGAAAATTTAATCATTAAAACTTTATTATCATTTTTTAAGTAACAAATAGTTGAATTTAAATGAGTAATTCTTCCTAAATCTTTTGCTTGTTCTAGATTACTAATTTCTATCATATTATTTTCTCCTATTTTAATTTTGCCATTAATAATTTTCAATATCTTTTATTCCAAATTCTGGAATAATAACATCCTCATCACAATTAATTATAAATTCAATTGCCCTAGCAACTTTCTCTACTTCCAAACCATTTGATGTATCATAATCATTACCTGCTTTTTTAAAAATATTAGTCTGCATAAATCCTGGATAAAAACCAGTTACCTTGATTCCTTTTTTACTAACATCTTTTTGTATTGAACGATTAAATCCTCTCATTGCCCATTTTGAAGCATTATACACAGTAGAAAAGTCATCACTATCAAAACTTGCTTGTGAACATACATTTATTATTAATCCTTTTCCTTGTTCATACATATTTGGAAGAACTGCTTTAGTCATATAAATAGGACCTTTAGTATTAACATCTATACAATTACTAATTTGTTCATAAGAATTTTCAGTTAAATCTCCAGCTAGCCAAACTCCTGCATTATTAATTAAAATATCTATATTACCTTGATTTTCAATAATTGTTTTTATAGTTTTATCAACTTCTTCTGATTTTGTAATATCACAAGTGTAACATTCTGCATTTGGAATTTCCTTTGATATTTTCATTGTACCTTCTTCAGTCTTAGAAATAGTTATTACATTATTTTTCTCACTTAATAGTTTAGCAATTGCTTTACCTAAACCATCATTTCCACCAGTAATTATTATATTTTTCATTTATTTTCCTCCTTAATTTCTTTTTTCCAAATCTTTTTCAAGAATTGGTTTAGTTTCTTTAATATCTAAAAATTCAAACACATATGGTTCTTTTAATATATCTTCTGGAGTACTTAATGTTTGCCCAACTTTAGCTAGTTCATAAACTTTTTTCTTATTATCTTTACCTTCTGATAACAATAATCTTTCAAATAATGATGTTTCTAATTGCCTTTTTAATTTTCTAACACTCCAATTTGAATTAACACATTCTTTTTCATAAAAACATCTTTCATCATCATTTTCAATACTTAATAACTCACAATAATGTGACCAACTTAATTTAACAGACAGTGTCTGTTGTTTTGGATATTTAAGATAAAATCTACGCATATATTGAAGGTTTGATACTGAAAAGCCCGAACCTAAAATCTTTTTCAATTCTTTTGAAAGTTCTTTTAAAACTTGTTTACCATATTCAGCTTTTATATTTCCATTTTGTTCATTTTCAACAATAATTCTACCAACATTCCAGTATGCTAATAACATTGCATTATTTACTTCATAAGCTATTTTATTTCTACTACTAATAATTACATCTTTAATTTCTTTAATCATTTGATTATTACTTTTTTCCAACATAAAATTAGCTCCTTTCATAATTTACATAACAAACGATTCAACAATATAATTTTATCATATTTTAAGTATTTATTGATAATTATGTTAACGTTTCTTTATCAAATCTATTATCTTTTTTATTAGGAATTATCTGCAATAAATTATTATCTTTATTTAATTAACCACTTTTGCAAAGAAAAAAGTTCATAATACCAAATATTACGAACTTTCTTATTTAACACACAAAGGTGTGCATAAATTTCAACATGGGGCGGAATAAGGGGATCGAACCCTTGCATACCGGAGCCACAATCCGGCGTGTTAACCACTTCACCAATACCGCCAAATTTGTATTTAACAAAAAATACATTCTTATTTTATCAATAAAAATGTATTTTGTCTACCCTATTTTTAATAAAAACTTCAAAATGCTACTTAAATGTATAAGGATTATCAGTTGTACCATTACCACTTACATAAACAGCATCCTTAACTAAATATACAACTGGTCTAACATAAACAGAAGTAGCTGCTCTAGATAAAAGCATTTTCCCTTCAGTAGAAACTTTGAATACTTTATGTGTAGTATCACTATCAGCAGTCATAAGCCACCAGTTATAACCAAACCCTGCTAAATAATTATAATTAGCACAAGCTTGTGTAGCAGCAGATTGACAATTACTATCTAAACTAGCATTTAAATAATCATATAATGGTAAAAGTCCAATATATTTATTTTCAAGAACTTCAGACTTTTCTAGTGAACCATCATTAAATGAAACATCAGAACTACGTTTTCCAATATATAAATTATGTGACGCTATTACTAACTTATTACTACTAGAGAATAAATCTTCACCATTATATAAATTAGTCAAATAATCATTAACTCTACTTACTGAATAATCATTAATTCCATCATCTTGTCTACGTTCTGTGTTATAACGATCATCCCAAGTAACACGAGCAAACTTATCACTAAGAATTAACATAACTTGTTCATCTTCAATTTTTACAATATTCCAATTATGTCCAGCAAACTTAACATTATTATTAGGATTATCACCTTTAAAAACTAAACCACCATTTAATTCATATAAACCTTGTCCAGAAATAACAACTGGATTATTTGCCTTAATAGTATCTACTAAAGTCTTTGTTTCATAAGCTTCACCACATTTTAACTTAGTAACATAACGATAATTATTATTAACATTAGTAACTGTAACTGTAGCAGTACAAGAAACATTCTTATCAGGTACTAATTTTTCTAAATCACTTAAATAATCTCCTGCTGTTAAAGTAGTACTATTTATACTAACTTCATCGTTAATATTCTTAGGAAGTAAATTACTATTTTCACTATAATATTTAACTGCTGCATTTAAGATTTTATCTTCTACTGAAGAATACGAATTTTTCTTAAAAAAAGCATTATATAAAAGTAAAACTATTACAATTAAAACTATCGCACCAACAATACCACCTAAAACAATTAATAGTTTCTTTTTTCCTATATCATTAATTAAATCCTTCATTATAAAATCTCCCTCACTTATATATAAATTATAACAAATTATTATTTTAAGTACAATATAACAATTAAAACTATTTATAGTTTTTTGCCTATACCAAAGTCTTATTTTAACATAAACTAAATTGAAGGACGTGATTTTATGAATAATAATTTAGGATTTAATAATTATGGCTACCCTGATATAAATGGAATCAATGATATGATATTTAAAGGTATTCAAAATAATAATCAAATGACACCTGCTACAACAACAAATAATACCAATTTATTTGAACCATTAGAAGGCTTTTTAAAAGGAAATTTATTCAGTAATATATATGAACAATATAAAGATTATAAACCAGCAAGATTAGTTCCAAACAATGAACAAGCAGAATTATTACTTAATGTTGATCAACTAAGTTTTGCAGCACACGAATTAAATTTATATCTTGATATTTATCCTAATAATAAGAATATGATTGACTTATTTAATAGATATAGTCAGATGACAAACGAAGCTATTAGACAATATGAAAATAAATATGGACCATTAAATGTAAATACTAAAACAAATAGTAATACTTTTGATTGGGAAGCTTATAGCTGGCCATGGGAAATGGAGGAAATGTAAATGTGGAAATATGAAAAAAGATTACAATATCCTATTTCTATAAAGAAAAAAAATTTAGCTTTTGCTAAACAATTAGTAACACAATATGGTGGTTTTGCTGGTGAATTAGGTGCTGCCCTTAGATACTTAAATCAACGATATACTATGCCTGATAATCGTGGTAAAGCATTACTTACTGATATAGGAACTGAAGAACTTGCTCACGTAGAAATGTTATCAACAATGCTATATCAATTAACTAAAGATGCTACCCCTGAAGAAATGAAAGAAGCTGGATTAGCAAGTCACTACGCTGAACATAGAACTGCAATTTATCCAACTGATGCTAATGGTGTTCCATTTACAGTTACCTATTTTGCAACAACAGGTGATCCTTTAGCTGATATTTCTGAAGATATGGCTGCTGAACAAAAAGCTCGAGCCGTATATGAAAATCTAATTAATCTAACAAATGATCCTGATATAATTGGACCATTATTATGGTTAAGACAAAGAGAAGTAGTACATTTTGAAAGATTTAAAGAATTATATGACTACTATAAAGAAAATTTAAAAAAATAAAGAGGAATCTATTAATTTAGTTCCTCTTCTTTTATAATATCTTTAAATTTTAAATCAAAATTTACAAGTTCTTTCTTAATAACGTCAGGATAAATATTTTTAGAATTCTCAATAGCTTTTCTTATATCAAGAATATTTACTTCTTTTCTATTAGCAAAAACAGCTTGAGAAAAAGCTTGTGCTAAAAGTGTTAAACAAATATCTGGATAACGTGAACCAATACCATATATTCTCTTATATTCAGTTGTTATATCAACAATAAAAGCCATTATTTCACTTTGAATAAATTGTGAATATTTAAGTTTTGCCCCTGTATTTTTTTCTATTTTTGGAAGTGTACCCATAAGAATTTTAATTGTATGAGTTCTATCTGGTTCTTCTACTTCTACTTTTTGGAAACGTCTAACAAAAGCTTTATCACGTAAAATATATCTTTCATATTCTTCAGTAGTAGTGGCACCAATTACTTTAATACTACCACGTCCTAAACTTTCCTTGAACATATTAGCAAAATCCAAAGAAGATTCATTAGTAGCTCCAATTAACATATGTATTTCATCTATAAATAAAATTATTTTATCTAAAGTCTTAAGTTCATCGACTAATGTTTGTAATCTTGTTTCTCCAGTAGGTAAACTTCCAAGTAGTGAAGCTGTTTTAACACTAACAATTCGATAACCCTTTAAAGCATCTGGTACATTATTTCTTTGTAATTGATAAGCAAGTCCCTCTACAATACTAGTTTTTCCTATACCAGGTTTACCAATTAATATTCCTGATTTTTCTGGTGTTAGTAAAATCAAAATTAATTGTTTTATCTCTTCTGCTCTACCAATAGCTGGGTTAGTTATATAATCTTTACTACAGAAATCTTCTCCATAACGAGCCAAGATACTAATTCTATTCTCACTATCTGCTTTTTCCTTTAATTCATCAAGTAAAGTTGATTTGATAACTTCCACATTTTCAAAGTTTTGATCATAATCAAAGTTATCCTTTTTCTCATCATAAACAGTAGTAACTCCTTCTAAAGCAACTTTTGGTTCTTCTACTTTAAAATTACCAAATCTAACTCCAGGATTTTCTTTTTCATCAATGTTGACAACCAATTCATCATAATTAGGAATATTAAGTATATCTTCGATAGCTTCTTCTATACTATGAGGTTCTTTTTTCTCTTCTGGTATATTTTCTGTTTTATCCTCATTTGGTTCATTAACTATATCTTGATTAGTTGGTACAAAAGCAGGTTTTGAAACAGCATTATTTTTTTGTTTATAACGAATAATACTTTTTCCACCAGCTTTATATAACAACTCTGCATTATCATCATCATTACTATATTTCATATAATCTTGTAAATCAGGATTATTTTTTCTTTTTTCTTCTTCTTCGATTGCTTTTTGCTTCATTAATTTAGCTTCCAAATCTTTATCAAAGCCAGTATCGATATCTAGACTAGCCATTGCCTGATTTTGATCCATAAAATTAGTTAGTGCTGGTTTTTTATTTTCTACTTTAACACTTGGATCACTATTAACTATGAAATTTCCAACTTTATCAGAATTATCATTATTAACTTCAGGTATTAAAGCATTATAATCAACAATACTATCAATAATATTATTGTCAACCCCACTCACATCAACTGGTTTTATCTCTTCTGGTTTAACAAATTCTTGTTTCAAACTATTCTCATCAATAGTTGGTAAATCTCCATAAACACTACCATTAGTTGGTAAAGGTGACACTGTATTATCCTCAAATACAGGCATATCTATATGAACAACTTCGTTATTACTTACCGGTTTTTCAGGTTTAAGTATATCATTATTAATGATATCACTATTAGAATCATTATCAGAAACACTAGTTGTATCATTACCATTAGTTAATTCAGTATGAAAATCATCCTTACTTTCTAAAATATTAGTATTAGCATTATGACCAAAGAAATCAAAAGTATTAGTGTCATTATCATAATTACTATTAACTAATTGATCGAAATTATTTGTCTTCTGAATATTATCATTAGAACTATCTATTTGCTTAGATATATTAAATAAATCTTTATTTTGATTATTAGTATTAGCCGTTGTCCCTAACTGTGTAACCTTTTTGGCAACATCATTTTTATCATCAACAGAAGGCATATTATCATAGTAATCATCTGAAAAAATAAAACGATTAGTATGCTCATTGTTAGTATTAGCTAAATTTAATCCATCATTTTCAGAATTATTATAGTCCATAATATTCCTCCTATCTTTTAACAATAATAGTATACCATGTTTTCAATCTTCTTAAAACAAATTTTTAACAATAACAATTTAAAATATACAACTTAATATAAAAAGATGTCCAAATAATTGAACATCTCTTACTATTATTAGAAATTAAATAGATTAACTACTCTATCAATAAAACTTGTTTTTTCTTTTTTAGTTTTAGTTTCTTTTTTTACTGTATCAGCTTTTTTAGAATCTACAACTAAAATCATCTTTGTTTCATCATCTCCACTAACATTTTTACTATTAACTGTTTTATAATCATCACCAAGTTGAACTAATGCTTTAACTCTAGCTGTTGTACCTTTAACATTATTGTTTATAAGTGAAGTTATTGTTTTAATACCTTCGTTATTAAATTTAGTTACTCCATCAGATAATTGATTAATCCCATTATCTATTTGATCAATACCATTATATAAAGTATTTAATGATTTACTAACAGTATTTAAAGCTTCATTTTTTACACTATTAGCTACTTGATTAGCAAGACTTGGTGCTACTTCACTTGCTGTAAGTAAAGCAGAATTATAAGCTACTTCACTTGCGACTTGTTTAGAAGTATTTTCAGCAACATACATAGATACTTGTGAAGAATTAGTACTTACATTTTGTTTTACACTATTAGTAAAACTATTTAATGCTTCTAAATTAACTAAACCACAACTATTAACATCTCCACCTTGACATTTTACATAGTTTTCATATTCACCAGTTGCTTGTAAATAAGCTCCTACTATATTTTGAATTGTTGTTGTAGCATATCCAACTACTGTAGAATCATTAGGATCCATATTTTCTTTAACTTTGTTCCAAGCTTGATTAGCTACTTCAGTTTTATATTCATCAGTAAATTTTTGATTTATAGATGTAATAGTCTGATTCTTTATACCATTTACTTGTTCTTCAGTTAATGTATTTCCACTAGTTGCAGTTAAGGCAGAAATAGATTTAGATAACTCTGATTTTAATTGATTTGAACCAGCTTTTAATTTTTGTGTATTAGTATCTATCAAATTCATACTTTCTTGTAAAGTATTAGCTTTATTATAAATTGTATCTAATTTACTAAATACATCTAAGTCATCACTATCAATTAATTTTGGAGTAATAACTGAATAAATAGAGTTTAAACTAAATGATTTAGTATCATATTTAATAGTTACAGTATCCATATTTTTAAACTCATCTATCTTTAAACTTTCATAAAGTCCAGGTGAAGCGATAGCGGCTATAATATTTTTAGTACCATTAGATGTAAATTTACCATTACTAACTTCAATATTACTATTTTCACTTTCTGATAAAGTTGTAGCTAAAGTTACAACGAAAGGTGTATACAAAGTTTCATAACTACCATTTACTTTTACTATATGTTTATCATTATTAGTATATTTCAAAGTAATTTCTACTTTTCCTTCTTTACCTAACATATCAGAAACATTCATTTCCTTACCATCTAATTTATAAGTAATGTTTACAGATACTGGTAAATCATTTTGATATTTTCCTTGATAAAAAATGTCATTACCTTTACTTTCCCAAGTTAATTTATTATTATCTAACTTAAAGTTCTCATCACCATTTAAATTAATGATGTCTTCTAAGTCAGTATAATCTTGTATAGTATCTAATTTATCATTGTTAATTAAATGTTCATTAACATAAACACTCTTAATTTTACCATCTGTTGCTAATTTTCCATATATTGTTTCACTTTTTGTTAGAGCCATAGTTGGAATAGGTAAACTAGTAAATAATACTGTCACTGCCAAAGTAGCAGTCGCAACTTTTTTCATATTGCTTTTTAGATTCTTTTTCATATTATTCTTACATCCTTTCGTAGTTTTCATAATAATTTTATCAAATATAAGTAGGATTGAAGGTAAAACAGTTATAACCACAATCATACTAACAATAGCTCCCCTTGAAATTAAAGTACATAAGCTTCCTACCATTTCAAGTTTAGAATATAAACCTACACCAAATGTTGCTGCAAAGAAACATAAACCACTAACTAAAATTGATCTACCATTATAATTTAATGTATTTATCATTGCTTCTTTAGCATCCATAGTTTTTCTATTATTTAAGTAAGATGAAGTAAGTAAAATTGCATAATCTATTGTAGCTCCTAATTGAATAGTACCAAGTACAATTGGTGCAACAAAAGGTAATACTACTCCACCAAAATATGAGAATGACATATTTATAAATATTGCTGACTCTATTGCGCAAATTAATAATAATGGTAAAGAGAAACTCTTTAATATAATGAATAAGATTACTAAGATACAACCAATAGATGAATAATTAACATTATTGAAATCAGTATCACTAATAGTTATCAAGTCTTTCATAAGTGGTCCTTCACCAGCTACTATTGATTTATCATCATATTTTTTAACAACTTTATTTATGACATCAATTTGTTCATTTAATTCATCACTCGCAACTTCATAAACAGAGTTCAATAAAATCATTTCATATTTATCACTTTTGAATATTTTAAGTAAGTTTTCAGGTAACATATTTTCAGAAATTCCTAATTGTTTTAAATCATCAAATGATAAAACAAAATCAACACCTTCAACTTTCTTCAATTCATTAGTCATAGCAGCTATATCATTAGTCTTCATATTATTATCAACTAAAATTATTTCTGGACTAACAATATTATAATTATCTTTTAATTTATTATTAGTACTTATACTTTCAAGTGTTTCAGGAAGTGACTTATCTATTTTATAATAAACATCTATTTTTTTATATCCTAAATAAGCTGGTACTAAACATATTAAGAAAATTATAAAGATAGTAACATGATGTTTAACTATAAAATTATTTAAATTTGCAAAGCTAAGATTTAAACTCTTATGTTTAGTCTTTTGAATAAGTTTGTCAAAAGTAAGTAATAAACTTGGAAATAAAGTTAACACACATATAACTCCAAGTAAAACACCCTTAGCCATAACTATTCCTAAATCTTTTCCCAATGTTAATTTCATAGTACATAATACCAAAAAACCAGCAATAGTAGTTAAGGAACTACCAACTACGGATGTGAAAGTTTCACATATCGCATCAGCCATAGCTTTATTATTATCTTTATATTTATCTTTTTTGCTTTCATAAGAATGATATAAGAATATTGAAAAGTCTGTAGTAACTCCTAGTTGAAGAACAGCTACCAATGCTTTAGTAATATAAGATATTTGTCCTAAGAAAATATTAGTACCTAAGTTAAATAAAATAGCTATACCAATATTTGCTAATAAAAGTATAGGTACTAAATATGAATCAAGTGATAATTCTAGAACTACTATACATAATATTACCGCTATTATAATATAAATAAATATTTCTTGTTCGGAAAGATTCATAGTATCAAGTACCATTGAACTCATTCCACCAAGTTTAACACTATCACCAGTTAGTTCTCGTATTTCTCTAACTGCATCTATTGTTTCTTCACTAGATGTACCATCACTAAATGTTATAAATAATAAATCTGTATTTTCATCATGTAAATGACTAGTTACTTCTTCTGGTAAAAACTCAACTGGAATAGTAGTACCAATAGCGTCATATAAAGAAACAACTTCATTAACACCATCAACATTACGAATATTATTCTCCAATTTAATAATATCTTTACTATTCATATTCTCAATTATCGCAATTGAGTAAGAACCCATATTAAAGTCATTAGTCAAAGTATTCTGTCCTTGTATAGTTTCAATATCATCTGGTAAGTAAACTAATATATCATAATTAATCTTAGTTAGCTTCATACCAACGAATGATAAAACAAGCAATATACAAGAAACTATTAGTATTAATTTTTTGTATTTACATATTTTTTCAGCTACTTTTTTCATAATATCCTCCATTCGCTAAGATATTTTATTACAGTAAATCTAGGATTAACACAAGCATATCTTTATTTTTGTATGTTTTCCAACATTTTTTTAAATATGTATTAATAAAAAAACAACATTTATATAGTTATGTTTACTTTAGTTGGAAAAAGTGTATAATGTTGGTAGGTGATTTTATGAAAAAAGAAACTGATTTAAGAGTTATTAAAACAAAAAAGTTACTCTATCAAACCTTAATAGAATTAATGAAAGATAAAACATTTGAAGAAATAAAAGTATCTGATATTTGTACAACAGCAATGATTAACAGATCAACATTTTATGCTCACTACGAAGACAAATATGAGTTATTATTAGATTTTATCAACACATTAAAAAAGGAATTCGTTGAAGAGTTAAGCAAAAAAGATAATGCCAATCTAACTCCTCGTGAATATTATCTAAAGCTAATAGAATTATTCTTAGAACACATTGAAAATAAAAAAGACATATACAATGCGATAATGATAAATAATAGAAATAGTATCATGATGGATATATTATTAAGTGTTGTCAATGATGATATCTTAAAAAATATTAAAGAAAATGATATCAATCCCAATGTACCAAGTGATATCATCGCTAAATTTTATTTAGGCGGTGTCATTAATCTAGGAGTAGAATGGTTAAGCAACAACAACAAATATACTAAAAAACAAATAATTGATTACTTAAAAATATTAATTCCAGAACAAATTAATAAAAATTAAAAATAGATTAAAAAAAGAATTATATTTCAAAGTAGAGATATAATTCTTTTAAATTTTAATAATAGATTTCAAAAATAACTTTAAGGATTTGTTCAGTAAAGCCAATACTTTCTAATTCTTCTTTACGACTATTAATAATCTTATTAAATACTTCTAATTTAGCTTCACGAGTTCCATAATGTATTTGGTTATGACAATTTGGACACAAGGAAACCATATTTTCTATACAGTCTAAGTTAATTGTTGAAAAATTTCGTTGCGTAGAAATAGGAACAAGATGATGTCCTTCCATATAATTAGGATATGAATTAGTTGGGAATGTTATGTGTTTATGATCGACTTCACACTTAAAACCAGTTTGATAAAAGCGTGTTGATTTAATTTTTGGATCAGTAGGAATTCTACCACTTTTATGATATGAAACATCATATGCATCATAAAAGTTAAAAGATTTATTTTTCTCATGCATTTCTTTAAGCTCTTCTTCTGTATAATAACCAATTCCTTTGCTAATAAATAAATTATCAAGCGAATCAGCTTTCTTTTCTTCAATATTATCTAAAACTTTATGCTGAGCTAACAAATCATCCACTTGAGAAGCTAACTTATAACCTTCTTCTTTTAATGTATAAGTAAAAGGTTTATCATCGCTTCTATAAAATAAAATATTATTCTTAGTTTTATAATAATTAGAAACCATTATATTTCTAATAGTTTGATCAATAATATCTTGATTAGAAGCTAAGTTCTTTTGATCCATCAAATCAACAATTGTATAGTCTTTATATAAATATTTAAATTTTAATCTTGCTTCTTTAGAAGTAATATTTGGATTTTCCCTAACAATATAACAAAGATACTTTCTTATTTCATCTTCTTTAGATTTGAATAACTGATATTTACCACTTTTTTCAATCACAAAGAAAGCATTTCTATTAGATAAACGATCCTTTTCTAAAATAGCATTATCATCTAATACTTTCTTATAATCATCATAAGAAATCTTTATTTTTTTGGCTACCCAATTATAAACTTCTTGACTTTTTAAATCTTTAGGTCCTTGTCTACCCTCTTTATTGATAATTTCAACTATTTTCTTTACGTCAACCATTAACTTCCCCATCCTTCCTAACTATAAAGAGTATTTCATTAACATATAATGATCTCCTACTTAAATTTCTAGAAGCTCTATATGCATTATATTTTCTCTCTAAAACTGTAACTTCACCAACATTTTTTAACATGGTTATCATTTCATTTTTAGAAATAAAACCTTCTGAGTTATAAGAAATAATTAAGTATTTAGCATTAATATTAGAACATAAATCATACATCGCTATAAGTGCTTCACGTTTCTTATTATAATTTGATCTATTCCAATCATCAGGAATTCCAGACACTTTACTTATTTTAAGAGGTTTAACATAATCATTAACAAGATTTAGCATAAAATAATTAGATCCATACGGATGTTGATTATAAGGAGGATCCATATACACAACATCAATATCTTTTAATTCTTTAGCCAAAACATTAGCATCTTTTTGATAGTTAATTACTTTACATTCAAAATCACTAAAAACAGGTAATGATATATTTATATCTGCCTTTATTCTTGATAAAGCATTCTCCCCTTCTCCACCAAATTGTCCTTTACCTTTCTTATTTTTATAAAAGCCTTTAAATACTCCTGCAGTATTATTCTTTACAGACACTTCTGCAAGCAAAGGAGCTATAAAAAAAGGTCTTATTTCTTCTGGAAAAGTTTCAATAAAACTTCTACATGTATCTATATAATTAGCATTTCTTTTAGTAAAAAAAACTCTCTCACCATCTTTAATATTATCCGTATCAGCAGGAGCATACATTTCAGATATGAAGCCACTATCGAGTTTTTTATTTAATTTTTCTACTAACAAATTATAATAACTTATTAACTGATCATAATCAATTTCACTTTTATTACTTAAATAACATCTATTTATTGTATAAGAATAATTTTCTAAGTCATTTGTTATTAATATATTTGAATATTTTTTTAAGTATCTAGCAACTATACCAGAACCAGAAAAGATATCAACAATATTAAGTTTATCTTTATTTAATTCTTTTTGGATTATTTCAACAGCTGAACCAATAAAATCAAGTAATGATCTTTTATTACCAATATATGTAATTATCTGTTCAGTTAAATATTGTTCATTATCATGTAATACTTTTTTTCTCATGTTACCACCAATAGTATTGTATCAAATTTCTATTAAAAAGTCTTTTAATTTAATCAAAAATATTATTTATACTTAACAATAACTATGTAAAAAATATAAATATTAATTTAGTTTTTTCTCATATATATAAGCTTCTTCTTTAGTAATTTTATTAGATGCATATTCCTTATTTTCAATAATAGTCTCATATATTCTTTTACAACCTAACTTTTCATATATAGCATAGTTGCATGAATCATCAGTTAGTATTTGAATATTTTTCATTTTATCATTTTTAGCTAGTTCAAAAATCTGAGTTAGTAATTTTTTACCTATACCTTTACCTCGATAAGAATCATCCACAATTAATATTAATAACTCTCCATCAAAATAGTTTTTTATACTATCAGGAACATAATCATAATCATGTTGATATTCCATAAAAGCCTTTAAATTTTTTATTTTATGACTTCTATACATTCTTTTAATTATCAAACCACAAAGTTTTTTTCTTAATATATATTTTTTTGAATTATTTTTAGAATATCCAGCAATTTCAATTAACTTACCATTTTTCTATAATAAACAAGCTTTTCCGTTTTTTTAAGAATTTGTATTAAATAAAACCAGGCACAAAATTTACTACTAGCTCCACTGCTTTTTCTCCTAAATCCCATTCTTTGTCTAATAGATTAACCATTATCTTCATATCTTTATATTTCATTTTACATCACCAATAAATATTACAAATATACCATGATTACTTTTCATTATCCAAATTCCATAAGCCTAAATGGCCGTTAATCTTAATGGGTTTAGTTATAGACTTTATATTTTTTAAACACCAAGCATATCCTGTTCTATTTCTACTAGCACCATAAACTAATTCATTTTCTTCAATTAATGAGTTTTCAAATTCTCTAGTTACTGGTATACAATCTACAATTTCAGCTTCTCC
>CAKPAQ010000003.1 GCA_934133015.1 uncultured Bacilli bacterium
ACTACAAAAGCAAATAGAATATAATGTTACTTAAAAACTATTGTAGACATTTCACTTAAATAGAAGTATGTAATTAGTAAATTAATTAGATACTTTTTTTCTTAATCAATTGACTTTTTAAAACTGGATTACTATAATTGAATCATAAAATATGTATGGAGGATACGATTTATGGAACGAAAAATAACTTCAGACTTACTAAAATGGAAAAGAGACGCCTCACGTAAGCCACTTTTAATATATGGTAATAAACAAATTGGTAAAACCTATACTGCTATTGAATTTGGAGAAAAAGAATATAAAACAGTTGCCTATGTAAATAGTGATAATAATATTGAATTATTAAATATAGTAAGAAAAGAAAGAACCATTGATAAAATAATTATGAAATTATCATTACTTGTTGGTGAGGCAATCTTAAAAAATGATACTTTAATCATTGTTGATAATGTCATGGATGAAGATATCGTTAAAGCAATTAAAAAATTTGGTAAAGAAGAAAATGACTACCACATAATAATGATAACTTCTAGTAAAGAAAAGCTAAATATTTTTAAAGGCGAAGAACTTCAATATAAATATATGTTTGGAATGGACTTTGAAGAATACTTACACGCCATCAATAACGTTGAACTAATCGATTTTATTAAAACATCATATCGTAATAATAAACCAATGCCATTTCATAATATAGCTCTAGATCATTATGAAGAATATCTAATAACCGGTGGTTTTCCTGAAGTCGTTCAAGCTTTTATAAACAAAGAAAGCGACTTAAAACTTAGAATGATTCAAGAAAAAATTTGGGACTGTTATAAAAAAGAATTATTAAACATCGATAACCTAATAGATATAACTAGAGCTAACGATGTATTAAATATTCTTCCATATCAACTATTAAAACCTAATCATAAGTTCCAATATGGTTTAATGAGAACAGGTGGTAGAAGCAAAGACTATGAAAATGCCTTACAATATTTATCCCAAAACGCTATCGTTTATAAATGCCATAAAATAAGTGAAGTAAAACCACCTTTAAGTAAATGCAGAGATTTAGAAAGCTTCAAATTATACTTAAATGATACAGGTCTATTATTTATGTTAATGCATTTAAGTAAAATTAAATTATTTACTGATAATAATTTAAAATACATCTTATATGAAAATAATATAGCTAATAGTATTGTAAGTTGTGGTTATAATCTATATTATTATCAATCTGATGGTAAAGCTGAAGTACCTTTTGTCATTCAAACTAGAGCTGGAAAAGTTATCCCAATTGAAATAGTAAATAAAAACATATCTAAAGCTAAATCACTTACTTTGTTTATGAGTAAGTTTAATATATCAGAAGCTATTAGATTTACTGATGACAATTTTAGTCTAAAAAAAGGTATTAAATATGTACCAATATATGCATCATTTTGCCTAAAAGAAAATTTATAAATGAAAAGAGGAATAATATGAAACCAATTTTATTAACAATTATAGATGGATTTGGAATTCGTAATGAAGTAAAAGGGAATGCTGCTAAATTAGCTAATACACCTAATATAGATGAACTATTATCAAAATTTCCTAATTCTAAATTAAATGCTAGTGGTCAAGCTGTAGGTCTTCCTGCTGGTCAAATGGGTAATTCTGAAGTTGGTCACCTAAACATTGGTGGTGGAAGAATTGTATATCAACCATTAGAATTGATAAATAAAGCAATAAGAGAAAAAACTTTTTTTGATAATACTGCCTTAAAAAGTGTAATGGAACATGTAAAAAACAATAACTCTAAATTACATATTTTTGGTCTATTAAGTGATGGTGGGATTCATTCTCACATTAATCATATCTTTGCCCTTATGGAAATGGCTAAACAAAATAACATTGAAAAAGTCTACATTCATGCCTTTTTAGATGGTAGAGATACTCTTCCTGATAAAGCCTTAACTTATCTTGATGAATTAAGTGATAAAATAAAGGAACTTAATATTGGTGTACTTGCTGATATATCTGGAAGATATTACTCTATGGATAGAGAAAGAATGTGGAACTTAACTAAAGAGTATTATGATTTGCTAGTAAATAAAAAAGCTAAAGTAATCAACAATTATAAAGATTATATAAATGAAAGCTATAGTAAACAAATCTATGACGAGTTTATTGTTCCCGCTATTACCGATGAAAATGGTAACTTAGAAGAAAATGATGGTTTAATATTTGCTAATTTTAGACCTGATAGAGCTACACAAACTTTTACAGCTATTACTAATCCAGAATTTCAAGAATTTGAAACTACAAAGTTTAAAAATATTAAATTAGTAACAATGATGCCTGTGGAAAAAACAATTATCTCAACACCTGCTTTTAATATTCCAGAAGTTACCAACTGCTTAGGAGTATATCTATCAAATTGCGATAAGAAAGTACTTCGTATAGCTGAAGCTAGTAAATATCCCCATGTTACTTATTTCTTTGATGGTGGAAAAGAATTAACACTACCTAAAACTGATAAAATAATAATCCCAAGAAAAGATGTAGCTACTTATGATTTAGCTCCAGAAATGAGTGCTAATGAAATAACTGATAAATTATTAGAAGTAATGTCTGATTATGATGTCATTATCTTGAATTTTGCGAATTGTGATATGGTAGGACATACTGGTGATTTAAATGCTACAATTAAAGCAGTAGAAACAGTTGATTATAATATCGGAAGATTATATCAAAAAATAAAAGAACTTGATGGCTTAATGATAGTAACTGCAGATCATGGTAACTGTGAATTAATGATAGATGAAAATGATAATGTTATTACTTCCCATACTACTAATCAAGTACCATTCATTATATGTAACAATAATTATCAAGTAAAAGATGGTAAATTAGGTGATATTGCCCCAACTATCTTAAAAATAATGTCTTTACCTATTCCTAAAGAAATGACAGGTGATATTTTGATTGAGAGCTAAAAGCTCTTTTTCTATTGCCAAAATACTCATAAAGTGCTATAATACAACCCAATTAAAAAGGGGGAAATGTAGTATATGTCAGATATATTTATAAATATGGATGAAAATACAACATCAGAAGATTTAGAAAAGATAATCAAATATAACATTGGTAAAGCAAGTATAATGAGAGATCATATCAAAGAATTAGAAAGAGTAGAACTAGCTAAGAAAAACTATACTCCTAAAAATACACCATTAAATGAAACTACAGAATTAGAAGAAGCTGAACCTATTGAAGAAGAGTATCTATATTATTACTACAATATGAAAAATGAATTAACTACTGCTACTGATCATCGTCAAGTAGTAGAAGCTATCTCTAATACTTTACCTAGTTGTGAAAATAAGAATTACTCCAATATTGTTAATAGAATAAAACTTGAATTATTAAGAGAAATTAATGAACTAGACATAATGTTATCAGAAGAAGAAATTAAAAATGATACTTATTTTACATCCGAAATAAATAATGAAAAAGAAAAAATACATGAAGTAATTGAGGCAATTAATTATTTACAAACAACTGAAAAAGAAGTACAAGTAGAAAAAGCTATAACTACTAATAATAATTTAATATTTTTAACAACACCAACTGGTTCAATTTATGCTGAAAATGATTTATATTCTATACCTGAAGAATATTATGAATCATTTAGGGAACTCCTTATATCAATTAAAAATGGAACTTTAAAAAACGTAAAAATGCTTAATAGTAGTAATCAATCAGTTTGTGGAATAAGTGAAGTAAAAGATTTTAAAACTAGAATTGTTTTTGATAGAATTAGTTCTGATACTTATGTTATTATTAGTGTTTTCACTAAGAAGTGTGACATTAACAGTATCTATATAGAATCTCTAGCTAATAGAACTAGTTCTTATCGAAATAGTAAACAATACTTAAAAGAAATGTGTAATGATGAGGCTTTTATTAAAGAAAATAATGCTATCTATGATCGATTAATAAAGAACCTAGAAGATAAAAATCTAGTTAAAACTATAAAGGATGGTAATAATAATGACAAAAAAATATAATGAATTGTTATCAGCTATAGAAGATAGAATAACTTCATTATCAATAGAACTTGCGAATAATGAAAATTATCGTTACAACTATCTAGATAACTTCTTTGAAAAAGTTAGTGTTAAAAATCAATTAACATTATTTGATATAACTAGAGATGAGATGCTATTTTCTCTATTACTACTAACTAATCAAGATAAAGACTATGCTACTTTATCAGATATGCTTGATGAAAATGTAGTTGCCTATTTAGAAACTTTACCATTTAGACAATTAGATAAAATGTTGGAATTATTTGATCAAGATCATGAAGAGTATTCTAGAACCATTAAAGAATTAAGAGATCAATTAGAAAGTATTACTAATAGTAAAAATATATCGCAAAAAACACAAAATACTATTTTCTTAAATAAAAAGTTAAGAGACATCTGTGGTATGATTAAAATATTAAGCGTTGAAGAAATGACTAATATTATCAAATTACTTGAATGTGTAGAAACTATTAGTGAAGACGATGATACATTTGGATTATTTTATACACAATCATATATACTTAAGAGAAACCAAGTTCAATGTGTATCTACTAATACTGATTTAATGGCTGAATTTAAAAGACAATTAAAAGAAAATATTCTTACTGACATTAATACCAAAGAATTAGAGAAAGTATTAACTAAATTATATAATTATTATATTCAATTAGGAAAAGATGAAAAAGCTAAAACTAGAAATTGTAATAAGCGAATCTATAGATATGCTGAACTTAAAAATATGTTAAAAGTAAGTAATGAAAAGGAAGAAATAACCAATATAGATGCTATCTTAGAACAAGTATTAGATGATGATATTAAAAGACTTTGTCTAGAATATATTTATGAGCACAATATGCAATACTATGGTAAACTACAACAGGAATTTGATTATAAAAACAAAAATGATATCAACAAATATATCAGTTACTTTAATTCTCTAAATATTGATTTTATGGTTTTAGAAGAAGAAAAACGTAAAATGATTATGAATATTTCTATTGAAGATATTAAGAAAAAAATAAAACTATTACCGATAGTAGAATTTGATAGTAACAATCTAGTAAAAATTATTTGTAATACTCCAATACATATTATTAAGAAGATAAATGATTTACTAAAAAATGGTTATATAGATTTAGATATTATTTCTAAAAATTTATCACTTTATTATGATGATAATCAATTTTCTAATTTATTGAAAAATGTTAAGTTATTAGAACATAAAAATGTTAATATCAGAGAAATAGTAAATAAGAATATCTTATTTTGTAGTAATGAAAAAGTCGAAGCTAATTTAAGTTTACTAGATAGTTTAACTATTAGTATTAAAGGATTAAATAATTTAGATATGTTAAGTAAAGATAATTTACTTGAAGATATTGAACAATTAGTAGAAATTGGTTTAGAAAAAGATATAGTAAAACAACCTGAAATATTAAATAGTGATAGTAAGTTACCTAAACGTATTTTGATATCTAAAACAATTGGTGAAGATATATATGAAGATGGAACTATTAAAAAGGCTATTCTTGATAAAGAAAAATTCTTTGTAAGTGATAACGAAGTAGATAATTATCTATTTGATAGAAACAATAGTGAATATAATTCTAATCTAACTATTATCTTTACAGAAGGTATGAACTCTAAATTTAGTTATGACATAGAGGGGGTAAAAATTCCTAAATCTAAAGTTAGTAATTTAAGTGTATCATTAGAAAAATTGATAAAGCCATCATTATATTCAAAAGAAGAAGTAAAAATTTTAGAAAAACATAGTAAATAATGAAAAATTGGAAAACAAGTATTTATAATTTTTTTAAAAAAAGTACTTGCTTTCCTTATATTATCTATGTTATACTTATCCATGTGTAGCTGCTTAGATGTGTGAGGTTGCTGATACGCCAGGTTAAGTTGTTAATTTTTAACTAAGCAAATCAGGTTTTTACACGGAGCAAGTCTATACTAGATATAGGCGAAGGGAGGATTCAAAATGTCAAAAGAAAAAGTTCGCATAAGATTAAAAGCATATGATCATAGAATTCTAGACAATGCTGCAAAAAAAATAGTTGAAACAGTAAAAAGATCTGGAGGAGAAATAAGCGGTCCAGTACCACTTCCAACAGAAATTGAAAAATTCACTATTTTAAGAGCTGTTCATAAATATAAAGATAGCCGTGAACAATTCGAAATGCGTACGCATAAAAGACTTATTGATGTCAAGAACCCAAGCAAGGAAACTATTGATGCATTAGCACATTTAGATTTACCAAGCGGTGTTGATATTCAAATCAAAGTAGAACAATAATAGGAGGAAAAAGTTATGAAAGGAATCTTAGGTAGAAAAATCGGAATGACTCAAGTATTTACTACTAATGGTAAATTGATTCCTGTTACTGTAATTGAAATTGAACCAAACGTTGTAACACAAATCAAAACTATTGAAAAAGATGGATATGACGCTATTCAATTAGGTTACGAAACAGTAAGAGAAAAAGTTAGTAATAAAGCTAAAATTGGTCATACAAAAAAAGCAAATACAGAACCTAAGCGCTTCTTAAGAGAAATTAGGGGAGTAAATGTTGAAAACTATACTTTAGGTCAAGAAATTAAAGCAGACGTTTTCGCAAAAGGTGAAATCGTTGATGTAAGTGGAATCAGTAAAGGTAAAGGATTCCAAGGTGTTATCAAAAGATATAACCAATCACGTGGACCAATGGGACATGGTTCTCAATACCACAGAGGTGTAGGTTCATTAGGTACAATGTTACCAATGCACGTATTAAAAGGTAAAAAATTACCTGGACATATGGGTAATGTAGCATGTACAATTCAAAATCTAGAAATCGTAGATGTAGATTTAGAAAATAACGTTATCTTAGTTAAAGGTAATGTACCAGGTCCTAAAAAATCTTTAGTTATGATTAGAACTTCAGTTAAAAAAGGTGAAAAAGTAAATGAAAGTGAAGAATTAATCACTTATGTTGAAATCCCTGTAGAAGAAACTGAAACTGTAGAAGAATCAACTACTGCAGAAGTTACTGAAGAATCAAGCGAAGAAGTAAGCGAATAATCATCACAGAAAAATTAAACCAAATTAAATAAATGTGATGAAAGGAGGAATTAAAGATGGAAAAAATAAAGGACGTTAAATTAAATAAAGAATTATTAAGTATTGAACCTAATGAAAAAGTTTTATACGACGCAATTATTCTTTCACAAGCATCATTAAGACAAGGAACTCATTCAACAAAGACTCGTAGTGAAGTTAGTGGTGGAGGAAGAAAACCATGGCGTCAAAAAGGAACAGGACATGCTCGTCAAGGATCTATCCGTGCTGTTCAATGGGTAGGTGGAGGAAGATATGGTACTCCAGTTCCTAGAGATTACTCTAAAAAACAAAATCGTAAAGAAAGAAGATTAGCTCTTCAAACAGCTTTCTTAAATCTTTATAATGAAAAAGCAATTATCGTTGTAGATGAAATTAAATTATCTACACCAAAAACTAAAGAAATGGTAAATGTATTAAATACATTAGAAATAGCTGATAAAAAAGTTTTAGTAGTTGTTAAAGAATTAGATGAAGAAATAATATTAGCATCTAGAAACTTAGGGAACGTTATGGTAATTGAACCACAAGAAATGAATGTTTTAGATTTAGTTTCAACAGATGTAGTATTAACTACTAAAGAAGGATTAGCTAGTATTGAGGAGGTGCTTAAATAATGGATACAAAATACTTAGAAATCATTAAAGCGCCAGTTATTACTGAAAAATCAGGAGCTTTAGCTCAAGAAAAAAGTCAATATGTTTTCAAAGTTGATCCAAAAGCAAAGAAAACAGAAATCAAAGTGGCTATTGAAAGAATATTTAACGTTAAAGTAGAAGCAATTCGTACAATCAACGTTAAACCTAAAAAAAGAAGAGTTGGTCGTTACACTGGTTTAACTAATCGCAGCAAGAAAGCGATAGTTACATTAGCTGAAGGACAAACAATTGAACTTAATTAGAAGGAGGGTTACTCATGTCAGTAAGAAACTATAAACCAATTACACCAGGACAAAGAAAAAGAAGTACTTTAGTAAATGAAGAAATTACTAAAACTACTCCTGAAAAAAGTCTAGTAGTTAGTTTAAAGAAAAACGGTGGTCGTAACAATCAAGGTAGAATTACTGTAAGACATCAAGGTGGCGGAGCAAAAAGAAAATACAGAATTATTGATTTCAAGAGAAACAAACTTGATATACCTGGAAAAGTTGCAGGTATCGAATACGATCCAAACAGAACAGCAAATATTGCGTTAATAAATTATAACGATGGTGAAAAGAGATATATCATCGCTCCAAAAGGTTTAAAGGTTGGGGATGTAATTGTATCAGGACAAGATGCAGATATCAAATTAGGAAATGCACTTCCTATTATGAATATTCCAGTAGGTACAATGATTCACAATATCGAGCTTCGTCCAGGTAAGGGTGGAGAACTTGCACGTAGTGCAGGAGCTAGCGCTCAAATATTAGGACGTGAAGCAAACTATGTTATGGTAAGACTTTCAAGTGGTGAACAAAGACTTATTTTAGGTACTTGTTTCGCAACAATCGGAGAAGTTGGTAATGAAGACCAAAACTTAGTTAGATTAGGAAAAGCAGGTCGTACACGTCATATGGGAATTAGACCTACAGTTCGTGGATCTGTTATGAACCCTAATGATCACCCACATGGTGGTGGAGAAGGTCGTGCGCCAATTGGACGTAAAGGGCCAGTTACTCCTTGGGGTAAACCAGCACTTGGTTATAAAACACGTAAGAAGAAAACGTCTGATAAATTTATCGTACGTCGTCGCAATAGTAAATAGGAAAGGATATAAGAGATTATGGCAAGAAGTTTAAAGAAAAAACCTTATGTATTCGAAAGATTACTAGCTAAGGTAGAAAAATTAAATGAATCTGGTAAAAAAGAAGTCATTAAGACTTGGTCTCGTCGTTCAACTATCTATCCTGCATTTATTGGACATACATTTGCAGTACATAATGGAAAAGAGTTTATACCAGTATATGTTACTGAAGATATGGTAGGACACAAACTTGGTGAATTTTCACAAACTCGTAAGTTTGGTGGACACGGCGACAAGAAAAAGAAATAGTGACTAGGAGGAGAGAAATATGGAAGCAAGAGCAATCGCAAAAACTCTTAGAGTATCACCTATTAAAGCTCGTTTAGTAGTAGATTTAATTCGTGGTAAAAAAGCAAGCGAAGCATTAGTTATTTTAAATAACATGAATAATAAATCTGCTCGTCTTACATCTAAAGTTTTATCATCAGCTATAGCTAACGCTGTTAATAATAATGGTGCTAAAGTTGATGAACTTTATGTAAAAGAAGCAAGAGTAGATGCTGGTCCGGTGATGAAGAGACATATGTTTGACTCACGTAGTCACATCGGACATAAAGATAAAAGAACAAGTCACATTATCGTAGTTGTGGCTACTAAGTAATCTTAAAGGAGGGTTAAGAAATGGGTCAAAAGGTTAATCCTAATGGACTAAGACTTGGAATCAATAAAGACTGGGACTCAAAATGGTATGCAACTAAAAAAGATTTCTCAAAATATTTAAATAACGATATTAAAATCCGTAAATATTTTGAAAACAACTTAAAAGATGCCGCTATAGCTAAAGTTCAAGTTGAAAGAAATTCTAAGAGAACAGAAGTTATTGTTCACACTGCTAAACCTGGTGTTATCATCGGTCGTGGTGGCGAAGCAATCGAAAAATTAAAACAAGAAATTTCTAAATTAGTTAACGAAGAAATTCAAATATCTATCGTAGATATCAAAAAAGCTGATATAAATGCACAAATCGTTGCTAACTCAATAGCTAACCAAATCGAAAATCGTGCATCATTCAGAATGGCTCAAAAAAGAGCAATCCGTAACGCTATGAAAGCTGGAGCTAAAGGTATTAAGACATCAGTATCTGGTCGTCTTGGTGGAGCAGATATGGCTCGTAGCGAAGGATATACAGAAGGAACAATTCCTCTACATACATTAAGAGCAGATATCGATTATGCAACAGCAGAAGCTGATACAACATTCGGTAAAATTGGTGTTAAGGTATGGATTTATAAAGGAGAAATTCTTCCTAGTAAAAAGGCTAAAGGAGGTAATTAAGAATGTTAATTCCATCAAGAACTAAATATCGTCGTGTTCACAGATTACCTTACGAAGGTCATGCAAAAGGAAATACAACATTAGATAAAGGTGAATACGGTTTAGTAGCAAAAGAAGGAGCTTGGATTACATCTAATCAAATCGAAGCTGCTCGTATCGCTATGACTCGTTACATGAAACGTGGTGGAAAAGTATGGATCAATATTTTCCCACATATGCCTTTAACTAAAAAACCTATCGGTACTCGTCAAGGTAAAGGTAAAGGTAACGTTGAAGCATGGGTAGCAGTTGTTAAAGAAGGAAAAATCATGTTCGAAATCGCTGGAGTATCAGAAGATGTAGCACGTGAAGCTTTAAGATTAGCATCTCATAAACTACCTATCAAAACTAAATTTATTAAAAAAGAAAATGGTGGTGAATTAAATGAAGGTTAAAGAGATTAGAGAATTAACCACTGAAGAAATTGTTGCTAAAATAAAAGAAACTAAAGAAGAATTATTCAACTTAAGATTTCAACAAGCAACAGGAAACTTAGAAAAACCTTCAAGAATTAGAGATTTAAGACACACAGTTGCACGTTTAAAAACAGTTTTACGTGAACGTGAGCTTAATGACGAGGAGGCTAAGTAACAATGGAAAAAGTAAAAAAAGAATTAGTTGGAACAGTTGTTAGTGCTTGTAATAACAAAACAATCACTGTTCGTGTAGAAACTTATAAAAAACATCCAAAATATGGAAAAAGAGTTAAATATTCTAAAAAATATGCAGCTCATGATGAAACAAATAAAGCTAAAGTAGGAGATACAGTAAGAATAGTTGAATGCAAACCTATTTCAAGAACTAAACACTTCTATTTAGCAGAAATCGTAAAAGAAGCAGTTATTCTATAACTCTTAGGTGAAGGAGGAAATAATTTATGTTACAACAAGAAAGCCGTTTAAAAGTTGCTGACAATTCAGGTGCAAAAAGCTTATTAGTAATTCGTGTACTTGGTGGAAGCAAAGTAAAAACAGGAAATATCGGTGACATAGTTGTTGGTACAATAAAAGATGCCACACCTAATGGAACTGTTAAAAAAGGTAAAGTTGTAAAAGCTGTAATCGTTAGAAGTAAACAAGGTGTTCGTCGTGATGATGGAAGCTATATCAAGTTCGACGATAATGCATGCGTAATCATTAAAGATGATAAGAGTCCAGTAGGAACTCGTATCTTCGGACCTGTTGCGAGAGAACTTCGTGACAAAGATTTCATGAAAATAGTATCTTTAGCTAAAGAAGTGCTATAAAGGAGGATATTATGAAACTTAAAGTTGGAGACAAAGTTTTAGTAATAGCCGGATCTAGTAAAGGAAAAGAAGGTAAAATCATTAAAACTCTAAGAAACGAGAACAAAGTTATCGTTGAAGGAGTAAACATTGTTAAGAAACATAAAAAAGGAAATGGTCAAGAAACAGGAGGAATCCTTGAAGTTGAAGCACCAATTCATGTATCTAATGTTATGTTAATTGATTCAAAAACTAAAAAACCTACTAGAATTGGTTATACAATAGATGAAAAAACAAATAAAAAAATAAGAATTTCTAAAAAATCAAACGAGAAGATTGATTAGTTGGAAGGAGGGTAATATATGAACCGCCTAAAAGAAAAATATCTAAATGAAATAGTTCCAAGCTTAAAAAAAGAACATAATTATAAGTCAATTATGGAAGTACCTAAATTAGAAAAAGTAGTTATCAACATGGGTGTTGGTGATGCGACTTCTAATTCTAAATTAATCGAAGCTGCAGTAAAGGATCTTGAACAAATAGCAGGTCAAAAACCAGTTATTACTAAAGCAAGAAAGTCAATTGCAGGATTTAAAGTAAGAGAAGGTCAAGCAATCGGATGCAAAGTTACACTACGTGGAGACGCAATGTATAACTTTATCGATAAATTAGTTTCAATCGCACTTCCTCGTGTAAGAGACTTTAGAGGAGTTTCACCTAAAGCCTTCGATGGAAGAGGAAACTATACAATGGGAATTAAAGAACAATTAATTTTCTCTGAAATCGATTATGATAATGTTGTTAAAGTTCGTGGTATGGACATAGTTTTCGTAACTACTGCACGTACTAACGAAGAAGCACGTGACTTATTAAGTAAACTTGGAATTCCTTTTAGAAAGTAATTGGAGGATATTATGGCAAAGAAAAGTATGAAAATAAAAGCTAATAGAAAGCAAAAATTCAAAGTGCGTGAATACACTCGCTGCGAAAGATGTGGTAGACCTCATGCTGTTATGAGTAAATTTGGAATCTGCCGTATTTGCTTTAGAGAATTAGCAAATAAAGGACAAATACCAGGTGTTAAGAAATCAAGCTGGTAGGAAGGAGGAGTAAAATATGGCTGTAGTAACAGATACAATAGCTGACATGCTAACTCGTATACGTAATGCTAATAGTATGCGTTATACAGAAGTAAAAGTACCTGCTTCTAATCTAAAGTTAGAACTTGCTAGAATTTTAAAAGAAGAAGGATTTATTAAAGACTATAAAGTGTTAGATGAAAGATCTCAAGGTATGATTCTTTTAACACTTAAATATGGACAAAACAAAGAAAGAGTAATCACAGGATTAAAACGTATATCTAAACCTGGACTTAGAGTATATGCTAAAGCTGAAGAAGTACCTAAAGTACTTAATGGTTTAGGAATCGCAATTATTTCAACATCTAAAGGTGTTATGACTGATAAAGAAGCTCGTAAACAAAATTTAGGTGGAGAAGTTTTAGCTTATATTTGGTAAAAACATTATATAAGGAGGTGCAAGTATGAGCCGTATTGGTAATAGAAAAATCATAATCCCTGCTGGTGTTACAGTAACAGTAGATAATAATAAAGTTAATGTAAAAGGACCAAAAGGGGAATTATCATTAGATTTAGTAAAAAATATTACTGTAGAAATAGCAGAAAATGAATTATCAGTTAAAAGAGCTAATGATGAAAAGAATGTTAGAGCTATGCATGGAACTACTAACGCTAACATTAAAAATATGATCACTGGTGTAACTGAAGGATTCAAAAAAGATTTAGAGATTATCGGTGTAGGTTACCGTTTCAATGTTAAAGGTAATACACTAGTAATTAATGCTGGATATTCTCATCCAGTAGAAATCGAAGTACCAACTGGTTTATCTGTTGAAGCTACTTCAAATACAGAAATCAGCGTTAAAGGTATCGACAAAGTTTTAGTTGGAGAATTTGCAGCTAATATTCGTAAAGTTAGACAACCTGAACCTTACAAAGGAAAAGGTATTCGTTATAAAGATGAACATATTCAACGTAAGGAAGGAAAGAAAGCTGCTTAATAATTAAATAAGTAGAAGGGAGAAGTTACTTATGATTAAAAAAGAATCTCGTAATGAAATGCGTAAGATTAGACATGAAAGAGTAAGAAGCAAAATCGTTGGAACTAGCGAAGTACCTAGATTATGTGTATATCGTTCTAATAAAAACATCAGTGCGCAAATTATTGATGATGAAAATGGTATTACTTTAGCAAGTGCCTCTTCAAATTCTTTAAAGTTAGCTAACGGTAGTAATATCGAAGCTGCTACTAAAGTAGGAGAAGCAATCGCAGAAGCAAGTAAAAAAGCTGGAATCACTAAAGTAGTATTTGATAGAGGTGGATACCTTTATCATGGACGTGTTGCTGCCCTAGCAGAAGCTGCACGTAATAAAGGATTAGAATTCTAGGAAGGATGGGTATTTATGCAAAATAGAAATAATGACCCAAAACAAAAGCTTTTAGAAGAATTAGTAATTGAAGTAAAATCCGTTGTTAAAGTTAACAAAGGTGGACGTCAAAGAAGATTCTCTGCTTGTGTTGTTGTTGGGGATAGAAAAGGTAAAGTTGGATTAGGTATCGGTAAAGCAAACGAAGTACCTGATGCAATTAAGAAAGCTATTCAAGCTGCCAATAAGAATCTAGTTAATGTTCCTTTAGTAGATGGAAGAACTATCCAACATGAAGTTATCGGAAGAAATGGTGCTGCCAAGGTATTCTTAAAACCTGCTGCAGCTGGTACTGGTGTTATCGCTGGTGGAGCTGTTCGTGCTGTACTTGAACTTGCCGGAGTTCATGATATCTTGTCTAAATCACTTGGGTCTCGTACCAAACTAAATATGGCTACCGCTACAATCAATGCCTTAAAATCAGTTAAAACAGTAGAAGAAGTTGCGAAACTTAGAGAAAAAACAAAAGAGGAGATTTTAGGATAATGAAATTACATGAATTAGTAGCAAACGAAGGCGCTAAACAAACTAAAAAAAGAATTGGTAGAGGTGCTGGTAGCGGTTTAGGAAAAACAAGTGGAAAAGGACAAAAAGGACAAAAGGCACGTAGTGGTGGAGGAAAAGGAGCTGTTTTCGAAGGAGGACAATTACCTTTATATAGACGTTTACCAAAACGTGGATTTACAAATGCTAAATTTAAAACTGAATATGCAGTTATCAATTTAGATGATTTAAATAGATTTGACAATGGTACAGAAGTTACACCTGCTTTATTAAAAGAAGTAGGATTAGTTAAAAAAGGTTTAGATGGAATAAAAGTATTAGGGGAAGGTACTTTAGAGAAAAAATTAACTATCAAAGCTAATAAGTTCTCAACTAGTGCATTAGAAAAAATCGAAAAGAGCGGAAGTAAAGCTGAGGTGATCTAATATGTTTCAAACTTTGAAACAGTTATTTGCACCAACCAATAAAGATTTAAGAAAAAGAATTGGCTTTACGTTGGTCGCATTAATGATCTTTGTAATTGGAACTTTTATTAGAGTTCCAGGTACACCTGATATTTCTGGAAACTTAGGTTTTCTAGAACTAATGAATGCAATGGGTGGAGGCTCTCTTAAGAGATTCTCAATATTTGCCCTAGGTGTAATGCCTTACATTACTGCATCAATTATTATGCAATTATTACAATTAGATATAGTACCTTATTTTAGCGAATTAAACAAAGAAGGTCCTGTAGGAAGACAAAAGATAAATCAAATTACTAGATATATGGGTATAATATTTGCCTTTATTGAAGGATTTGCCTTCTCATTTGCTTTCCTTGGTAAAAGCGTAAGTACAATTGAATACTTATATGTTGCTACTGTATTAACAGCTGGAACTGCTTTTACATTATGGTTAGGAGATCAAATAACTAAAAAGGGTATTGGAAATGGTATGAGTCTTATAATTATGGCTGGTATTATTTCAAGTTTACCAACAATGTTCATTTCTGCATTTAATGGATTGATTGTTGATTCTAAGTTAGATTTATGGTTAGGAATATTATTATTTGCATTATTTGTAATTGTATATTTCTTAATTATCATTGGAGTTATTTGGGTACAAGAAGCTGATCGTAAGATTCCAATTCAATATGCTAATAAATCAACTACTGCATATGGAAATGCTGGAAGCTTTATGCCAATTAAAATCAATTCAGCAGGAGTTGTTCCTGTTATCTTTGCATCAAGTTTCTTGATGATTCCAACAACTATTGCGCAAGCTTTAGGAAAACAAGGATTTATAGATTTTTGTAATAATTATCTTTCATATACAACTCCTATTGGATTTATAATCTACGTAGTTCTTATTTTCTTCTTTGGATACTTCTATACATTTATTCAAATTAAACCAGAAGAATTAGCTAAGAACTTACAACAAAATGGTGGTTATATTCCAGGAGTTAGACCAGGAAAAGAAACTGAAGATTATGTATCTAAGATATTATCAAGACTAACAGTAGTTGGTTCAATCTTCTTAGTAATTATAGCTGGTCTTCCAATTATATTTACAGCATTAGTTAACTTATCAGATAAAATAAACTTATCATCTAATGTAACAATAGGTGGTACTGGATTACTAATTGTTGTTGGTGTTGCGTTAGAAACATACAAACAATTAGAAGGTAGTTTAGTAACTCGTAGTTATAAAAAAGCTTATAGGAGAAAATAATGAATATTATTTTACTTGCTCCTCCAGCTGCTGGTAAAGGGACACAATCTGAAATACTAATAAATAAATATAATTTAAATCAAATATCAACTGGTGATCTTTTTAGAAATATTGCCAGTCAAGATACTGCTTTAGGAAATAAAATCAAAGAAACATTAGCTAGTGGAAATCTAGTTGAAGATGAATTAGTTTTTCAAGTATTAGAAGATTACTTAGATAATCATAATAATACCAATGGTTATATCTTTGATGGTTTTCCTAGGACATTAGCGCAAGCTGAAAAATTAGATATCATTCTAGAAAAAAGACAACAGAAAATTGATTTTGTTTTCTATCTAGATGTAGAAAAAAATATTTTACTAAAACGTATAACTGGTCGAAGATTATGCAAAAGTTGCGGTGCAATCTACAATGTTAATATCGACTCGTTAAAACCAAAGAAAGATTCTATTTGTGATAAGTGCGATGGCAATCTTTATAGACGTGATGATGATAATCAAGAATCATTTGAGGTTAGATATCAAACATATATAGAAAAGACAAAACCACTTATTGATTATTACCGAAATAAGAAAGTACTTTTTGACATTGATGGCAGTGTTGATAAAGAGTACACACTAAAACAAATTGAATCGGTTATAGAAAAGAGATGATCTTTCTGATTACTATTAAAAGTGATAGAGAAATAGAATTGATGAAGAAAGCTGGTAATATTGTTTACCAAACACATCAATATTTAAAACCATTCTTAAAAGAAGGAATTACTACTAAAGAATTAGATAGATTAGCTGAGGATTTCATTAGAAAACATGATGCTACTCCTTCTTTTAAAGGTTACGAAGGTTTTCCAGCTAGTATATGTACAAGTATAAATAATCAAGTTGTACATGGAATACCTGGAAATAGAAAGTTGAAAAATGGGGATATCATTTCTATAGATATCGGAGCTTGTTATAAAGGATTTCATGGTGATTCAGCATGGACTCATCCTGTAGGAGAGATTGATTCTGATAAAAAATATTTATTAGAGCATACTGAAAAAGCACTATATGAAGGAATTAAACAAGTAAAACCTGGTAATAGAGTTGGTGATATAGCTTATGCTATAGAACAATATGCTATTAAACATAATTTAGGTGTTGTTAAGGAATTAGTTGGACATGGTGTTGGTACTAGTGTTCATGAGGATCCTGAAGTGCCTAATTATGGTAAAAAAGGAACCGGTACTTTATTAAAAGAAGGAATGGTAATAGCGATTGAACCTATGCTTAACTTAGGAACTGCTGATATCTATATGCTAGATGATGACTGGACAATCGAAACCGATGATGGAATGCCATCAGCCCATTTTGAACATACTGTTGCTGTAACCAAAGATGGATATCAAATTTTGACGGGAGAGTGATAACATGGCTAAAGACGACGTTATTGAAGTAGACGGAAAAGTCTTAGAAATTATCCCAGGTGGAAAATTTAAAGTTGAACTTGAGAATGGTCATATTGTAGAAGCCCACGTTTCTGGTAAAATCCGAATGAATTACATTCGCATCTTACCAGGTGATACCGTAACATTAGAAATTTCGCCATATGATCCAACACGTGGGCGTATAACCTATAGAAAGTAGGAGGGAATTATGAAAATAAAAGCATCAGTAAAACCAATATGTGCAAAATGCAGAATAATCAGAAGAAAAGGTAAAGTAATGGTTATCTGTCAAAATCCAAAGCACAAACAAAAACAAGGATAATAAATAGGAGGTGTATTTATGGCACGTATTAAAGGAATTGACTTACCAAATGATAAACATGTATCAATTGCCTTAACTAGTATTTATGGAATTGGTAGAAAGTTAGCTCTTACAATTTGTAAAGATGCTAAAGTTGATCCATCAAAGAAAGCGAAAGACTTGGATAATGAAGAACAAGTTCGTTTACGTGATGAGGTTAATAAATATGTAACTGAAGGTGATTTACGTCGTGAAGTTCAAATGAACATCAAAACTAAGATGGAAATCAATTCATATGAAGGTATTCGTCATAAAAGAGGATTACCAGTAAGAGGACAAAGAACATCACGTAATGCTCGTACTCGTAAAGGTAAACCAAAAACAATTGCTAATAAAAAGAAATAAAAATAAATAAAGGAGGTCTAAACTATGGCTTACAAGACTAGAAAAAGAAAAGTTAAGAAGAATGTGCCTGAAGGTGTAGCACATATTCATTCAACATTTAATAACACTATAGTTACTATAAGTGATAAAGAAGGTAACGCAATTAGTTGGTCATGTAGTGGAGCTATCGGATTTAAGGGTAGCAAAAAATCAACTCCATTTGCTGCAGGTATGGCTGCTGAAGCTGCTGGAAAAGCTGCATATGATATGGGAATGCGTAAAGTAGAAGTACTTGTTAAAGGTATGGGACCAGGACGTGAAACAGCAATCCGTTCATTACAAACTGCTGGTTTAGAAGTTACAGCAATTAGTGATGTAACACCTATTCCACACAATGGATGTCGTCCACCAAAACGCCCTCGTGGGTAATTAAAAAAAGGAGGTTAGTTTCATGTTACAATTTGAAAAACCAATATATAAAATTACTGATTATGTAGAAAATAATTTCTACGGAAAGTTTGAGCTAGAACCATTAGAAAGAGGGTTCGGTACAACATTAGGTAATGCTTTAAGAAGAGTTATGTTATCAAGTTTACCAGGTAGCGCTATTACTAGTGTAAAAATTGAAGGAGTTTCACATGAATTCCAAACAATACCTGGAGTAATTGAAGATGTTGCTTTAATTATCTTAAACTTAAAAGATGTTGTAATCAAAAATCATTCAGGAGAAAATAAAACTATTCGTCTAACTGCTAAAACAGAAGGACCAGTAACTGCTGGAGATATTGAAAAAGATGCTGATATCGAAATATTAAATCCAGATAAAGTTATTGCTAACATTGCTAAAGGTGGAAGCCTAGTAATGGAAATGACAGTTGGTAATGGTAGAGGTTATGTTAAGAGTGATGACAATAAGAAACTTCTTACTGATAAGAAAGTTGGAACAATTGCTATCGACTCTCTATATTCACCAATTGAAAGAGTAAATTATGAAGTTGAACCTGCTCGTGTTGGTCAAGATGAAAGTTATGATAAATTAGTACTAGAAGTATGGACTAATGGTTCTATGAAACCAGAAGAAGCAGTAGCTCTAGCTTCACGTATTCTAATTGAACATTTCGAAATATTAACTGATTTAAGTAATATTGCTGATGTTACTGGGTTAATGATTGAAAAAACAGAAGATCCAAAAGTAAAGGCATTAGAAACTACAATCGAAGATTTAGATTTTTCAGTACGTGCTTACAATTGCTTAAAACGTGCAGGAATTCACAATCTACAAGATTTAGTTAATAAATCTGAATCAGATATGATGAAGATACGTAATTTAGGTAAGAAATCACTAAAAGAAGTATTAGATAAAGTTAGAGATTTAGGTCTAGTATTACGTGATGAAGATTAATAAGTAAGGAGGACAAAACATGGCATATAGAAAATTAGGTCGTGATAATAAACATAGAAGAAGTTTATTAGCAAACCAAGTAAAAGATGTTATTAAATATGAAAAAATCACAACTACTGAAACAAGAGCCAAAGAAGTTCGTAAGTTTGTTGATAAAATGATTACTTATGGAAAAGATGGTAGCCTAGTGTCTAGAAGAAAAGCACTTGCCTTCCTTCAAAATGATACTGAAGCTGTTAAAAAAGTATTTGATGATTTAGCTAAAAGATATGAAAACCGTAATGGTGGATATACTAGAATTATTAAGATGACTGAAAGAAGAGGCGACGATGCCTTAATGGTTATTTTAGAACTAGTAAAATAATCTATTAAAGCTGGTAAAAGTGGTAAACTTTTATCAGTTTTTTTTGGTTATTAAGATATATTTTCATAGCTTTATAATTGACAAATAGTACATACAAACGTTATACTTAATACATAATATAGGAGGATGATAGATGTGAAAAATAGT
>CAKPAQ010000004.1 GCA_934133015.1 uncultured Bacilli bacterium
ATTTTATTCTAGGCTAATTTTATCATTACTTATTTTTAAAGTCAAATTAAAAAGAAGGAATTTTTGAACTCCTTCTTAAGTATTTTTTTATTTATTAGCTTCTTTTAATAAATCAATAATCTTTCTCATTTCTAGATCATACTTGATCATTTCTTTTCCACCAAATGCATTTACTAATTCTTCTTCTTTAGCTTTATATTTTGAAGCTAAATCTTTTAATTCTTTATCGACTTCTTCTTCTTTAACTTCTATTTTTTCAAGTTTTACTATTTCTTCTAGCATTAAACGATATAAAACATGTTGATAAGCATCTTTTTCCATTTGATCACGAAGAGCTTTTACATCACTTTGAGTAAATTTAAGATACATATCTAGGTTTAACCCTTGCATATTTAATTGTTCTTCAAATTTATGAAGCATGTTGTCTATTTCTTCTTCTACCATTTCTTCTGGAATGTCAACTTCTACATTTTTACCAATTTCTTCTAAAAGATTATCGATATATTTATTTTCAGCATCCATATCTTTTTGAGCTTTGATGTTGGCTTTTATTTCTTCTTCTAGTTTTTCTTTAGTGTCGATTCCTTCCATTCCAAGATCTTCAAAGAATTCTTTGTCTAATTCTCTTTCTTTCTTAGTTTTGATTTCATTTACTTTTACTTTAAATACTACAGCTTGACCTTTTAAATCTTCACTCATGTAATCTTCAGGGAAAGTAAGATTAATATCTTTTTCTTCTCCAGCCTTCATTCCAACTACAGCTTCTTCAAATCCTGGAATAAAAGTATGACTTCCTATTTCTAATGAATAGTTTTCTCCTTTTCCACCATCGAAAGCTACTCCATCTTTAAATCCTTCAAAATCAATTACAGCGATGTCACCATTTTCTACTTTTCCTTCTTTTGTTACTAATTCTGTGTATTTCTCAAGTAAATGACCTAATTCATGTTCTATTTCTTCTTTTGTTACATTTACTTCATCTCTAGCTACTTTCAAGCCTTTATATTTTTTTACTTTAACTTCTGGAGCAGTTACAATAGTAAATACAAATTCAACTTTTTCATCATCAATTGACTTAATATCTACTCTTGGTTGAGCTACAGGTATTACTTCTTTATTGTCATCCATTACTTTGCGATAAGCAACTTGTAATAAACTTTCAGCTGCATCTATATATAAAGTTTCTTTTCCATATTTTTTTTCAAATACGTCTCTTGGACATTTTCCTTTTCTGAAACCATCGATAGTTACTGTTTTTACCTTTTCTTTAAATGCTTTATCGATAGCTTTTGTCCATTCTTCTCCTTCAATTTTTACTGTTAATTCAATTTTATTTTTGTTTTCTTTTTTTGCCATTTCTTTTTTCCTCCAATACGACTTATATTATAACCTAATTTTTATATTTACACAACAATATAAATATTTTATTAATAATTTATTTTTCAAGAAAACATTAAGGAATAATACTCTTATATCTATTGTCTAGTTTTCTTAAAAGTTTTTCTCTTGTTTCTTCATAATTACTAATAATTGATCTGGTTTCTTGTTTAAAGTTTAAAGCTAAATCACTTTGTGGTAATAATAATTTTTCATCTCTTATTTGTTCTAAACTATTAGCTATACAGTACTTGTGATATGGTGAAAAAATATCTTTATTTATTGTAACTCTATAATTTGCTTTTTTTAGAAAAGGAAGTTGTCCTCCTTTGGTGTTAGTATGACCAATTTCAACTAAATATTTCTTTATTTTTAAGTATTCTAGATAATCTTTATAATCTAGAGTGTGGCTTTCATAAATAAAAGTTAAATTTAACAATAAATCTAGCCATGGTCCACATACTCCATAACCACCACTAAAAGTTCGTGGATCTGATCGTTCGGGTATTCTTTTTTCATATATACATTTTTCATGAGCTTGAAGAGAATTATTTTTAATTACTTGTTTAAATGTATATGGTAAATTCATCTTAATACTCTTAAAACTACAATCTTTATCAAAATCATCTTGTATAACTAAATTCTTAATTTTTTTGTATGATTCATTATTTATAAAACTATTTTTAGTTATTCTTAATCCTTCTTTTCTAGCACATTCTTTTATATAATCATATAATCTTTTTTCAGAAAAATAATCATGATGCCTTTGGCTTATTGAAAAATAAGTATATAAATTACTATCTTGGCAGTATATTATTCCACTATCATTTATTTGCATATTCTGAGTACTTTGATTAGATTCTATTCTATATAATGTATCTAAAATATTATCTTCTTTAAATTCTTTTAGTATTTTCTCTAATGATGTCACTTCTATTTTCCCCCTTTATAAATTGTAAAAGAAAAAAGTTAGATGAAACTAACTTATTTTATTTCTGTTATTTGGATTTGATAACTTCCATTTGGACTTTCTACTGTAACTATATCTCCTACTTTTTTATCCATTAAAGCTTGCGCTATTGGACTTTCATTTGATATTTTACTAGCAAATGGATCAGCTTCTTGACTTCCTACTATTTTATATTCATCTTCATCATCATCGTCATCTTCATCTACATATTTAATAACTACAGTTGAACCAAGCCCAACTACATCTTTAGAAGATTCCTCAATAATTTCATAATTTTCAAGCATTTGTTCCAATTTCTTTATTCTTGCTTCTAATTGTGCTTGTTCATTTCTAGCAGCATCATAATCTGCATTTTCTGATAAATCACCTAATGATCTAGCCTCTTTAATAGCTTGAATATTAGCTGGTCTTTTTACGTTAATTAAATCATCTAATTCAGTTTTTATTTCATTTAATCCTTCTTGTGTTAAATAGTATGGCTTCTTTTCACTCATAGTTTTCACCTCTTTTTAAAATACTTCTAAAATATTACTACAATTTATTATATTTGTCAAGTAAATTTTGTTAACACTTTTTTGAAAAAAAGATTAGAAAAACGATGCCTATTTTAAATAGACACCGTTATTTTAGAAAAGTATTAATCGCAATTACTTATGTTTAAATAAAATATTTTCTAATAATCCTTTCTTTTTTATTAAGGTATTGACCTTTAAATCAGGTTTAACTAGTTTAAGAGATGTTGTTAAAATGGTGTAAATATCTCCTGTCGATAAATGATATTTTTTACTATCACAATTTTTATCTAGTAATATAACTGGTACTAAACCTGAAAAATTTATTAATTCTTCTTTATTATCACTAGTAGTTATTTTTTTCTTAATACCATATAGTGATGAAATTAATAATGGATATTTATCTTTACAAATAGAATATATCATAGATAGTCCTTGATCTATTTTATTAAGTTCTTGTCTTAGCGTTGTTTCATCAGATACATCAGGTAAATTATGATTAATTATAATTAATTGATATGATGGATCTTCTATTATTACTTTCATATGTTCTTGTAAGTATAATATTCCATTATCAGTTAATACATATTTTACGTGACTATTACTATTGTTGGTTAATCCGTTACACATAAAATTAATCATATTGACACTATCTTTATTTGTTAGTACTAAGGCAGTAGTTCCTATTTGTTCCATAGCTTTTGATAGACTGATGTCTGATATAACATTTTCATATAAGTATGGTACTTCATGATTATCTTTTATTGGGAATAGCGAGTAGAATTTGGAATTTTCCATATTCTTTTCTGTACTTATGTAAACGGCTGGTTTTTTTATTGAATTTATAAACTTTGTTAGATTATAGTTTTCATAATTATAGAAGAAGAATAAATCATTTTCACCTATTTGAAAACTCTCTTTCATAAAAAAGGCTTTGGCATTGTTTGGAGAAATATGAAGAGAAAATAATGAATTGAATTTGATACTTAAATCATTCCATTTTTCGCCTATTCCGTTATAAAGCATTCTTACTAAATCATTTAGTTCATTAATTTTACTTTCATTTTCTAGAACTTCTTGTCCTACCATTATACCTTTTTCTATATTGGTTGGCATATCATATTGATATCTTTCAAGTAACTTATTGATTGTTAAATAGTCCTTTTCATCTGCCTGTGGTAAAATAAAATGCAAATAGAACTTCTTTTGTGATTCTGGGTCAACTAATTGGATAAATTTCTTTATATCATCTCGTAATTTGTCATTATTTAAGAAACAGAAAAAGTGAATATTGCCTTGGCAGTTAAAAATTGACTTATGAAGTTCATCGAATTTAGGATTTTTAGTTATTTCATTATTTTCTAAAAGATTTTCAATATATGGCATTTCTAATGGCGAAAGTGTCCCAATGCTAAAATATTTATAGGCTTCTTCTAGATTAGTAGCTGGTGTACTAATGGAAGTAAATAAACCCTCTTTAGTTAAACTGTCGAAAGTAGGCATGGTATTGGAACTATATATGTTGTATGAGTCTTTTCTTTCTATCCCTAAACCATTTATTAAAAATAATATTGTTTTATTCATTTTGGCCTCCGTTTATTCTTTTTATTATTAATATAATTTTAACTTTTTCTTTTGTAAAAGTCAATGTTCATCAAAATGATGTGCTATTTTTTATAAATTAGTGGAATTTTTATTTATTTTGGGTTACAATGTTAGTGAATTATTGTTCTCGTAGCTCAGTAGGATAGAGCGATCGCCTCCTAAGCGATAGGTCGTGAGTTCGATTCTCGCCGGGAACACCAGTTAGATGGAAAGACTCGATATGAGTCTTTTTTTAGTTATCAAAAATAATAGTATATGAATATTTTCCCTTTTAGGATATAATATTTATTAAAAATTAATGGAGGCGTTTTTCTTTATGGATGTTAATAGATATTTAAGTGAGGCACTATATGATGATTTTTATTATGCGATATTTAAAAATAATGACTCAATAACTAAATATAATGAAATACTTAATTCTGATTTATCTATTTTAGGTTTATGGATTAGTATATTTGGTAACGATATTGTGATTAAACCTCGCGCAAATAATATATATTATGCTGATTGTGGCTTTCATAATGCTGATGATTTTCCAGTATTAATAGGTGAAAAAGAAAAAGCATTTTACTGTTATGGGTGTGGATTTGGTGGTTCATTTTTAAAATTAGCATCAGATTATTTAAATTTGGATTATGATTATTTTAACGATTATAATTATAGTGATGAAATTGTTAAAGTATTCTATGCTTTTATAAAAAAGGATATAAGTTTTTTAAATAAACAAGAATTAGAATGGTTTGAAAGATTATTTAAGAATTATAATTTAGATTTAGTTAAACATTATTATGAAATTAGTAAATCTAAAACAGAGAAAATAAATAATAGAATATTTAATTATTATATTTCTCACGAACATACAGATGATTTAGAAGTAAAAATGTCTAAGAGATTGTGCTGTTCAAAAAAGTATATAAAACAATATTTAAATGGTAACCATAAAGAAATAATTAATTGAAATTAATCAAAAAAAGCTTGAAGCAAATCTGCTACAGGCTTTTTATCTGAAATAATTTATTATAAATATTAATAAAAATGATGTTGCTGCACTCAACTCTCTACGAACAATATAGGTTTTTTCATAGATGGCAACAAAGTCATCAACTATATCTACTATCCAACTTTCTAAATATTTTGGTACTCTTTTAGGTGATACAGGAAACATATGAGTTAATATTATATCTTTTTCCATATCAGTTAAGTCAAAATACTTAGAAGCATTTTCTAAAGCATATTGTGGATGGTTCATTAAAATAATAGTTTTATCTTTTCGATTTAAGTTAGTGTTGTCATCAATGAAAAAATCATGTAGTAATCCAGCTCTAGCTATTTTTTCATAATCAAGTCTTAATGCTTTACCAACTTTATATGACCAATATGAAACACGTAAACAATGGTCAAATCTATTACTACCATGGTGAGTAATACTAGATAATTTGGTGAATTCTTCATTTTCTAATATATCACTTACCAAGTTAGTATATCTTTTATTTTCCAAATGATTATTTATCATTTTTTTACACCTCTAACTTTATGTACTCATATATAATACCACATATTTTAATTTTTTTCAACCATCAAAAAGAGGCTGATGCCCCTTCATCTATATAAAGCGCTTATTTTACTAAGCGTCTTAATATATATTATGGTACATAATTAAAAAAAGTTACACTATTTTTATTTTTTGGTAAATATTTGGCTTTTTATGGACTATTAGTTCTAATTTTATAATTATTTTTATTTAATTTAATCTCAATACTTCCATCTAAATCAGTTCTTAAAATATTACTATTTTTTAAAGTATCTAATACAGAATCTTTGGGATGACCATATCTATTATTCTTACCAACACTAATTAAACTATATTTAGGATTAATATTGTTTATAAAGTTTTCACTTGATGATGTATTTGATCCATGGTGCCCAACTTTTAGGAAATCAATTTTTTTTAAATTATATCTTTTTAATATATCTTTTTCCCTTTCTATACCAGCATCTCCCATAAATAAAAAACTATAGTTGTAGTAATTTAGGTAAACAACACTACTATTATCATTCTCATTATCATAAGTACCTGTATTTAAAAACTGTAATTTATGATTATTTATATTTAATTCTTTAATACACGAATAATACTTAATATTTTTCTTTTTAAGTACTTTTATTAATTCTTTCTCTAAATCATTATAATTTCCACAATTTAATATTACCTTCTCTATTTTAAAATTATTTATTAAATTTATGGATTCCCCCATGTGATCATAGTCTCCATGAGTTAAAACTAAATAATCAATTTTTCTTATTCCCTTTGATTTTAAAAATGGTAATATTGTATTTTCGGAAATATCATTTGAATTGTATTTACTTATTTTACCACCTGTATCTATTAAAATAACTTTCTTATCTAGTTCCAATAAACTACTATCCCCTTGTCCAACATCAATATACGTTATTTTATTATTTGGACTAATTGATGGATAAATATATAAAGTAATTAATAGTAATACAATTGGGATTATGTATTTAAAATATTTCTTTCTATAATAGAGTATAAAAAATAAATAGTATATTATTATCCATAATAAACTAGGTTTTATAAAAATTAATTTTCCACAATTTATGTTACTAAATAATAGTGATATTTTTTCCATATATAATGTCAAATAATATAATATTGGATCAAAGAAAGAAATAACTATAGTTAATAAACTAAGTGGAAAAATAATAACTGATACTAGAGGAACAAAAAATAAATTATATATTATACCTAATATGTTCACTTCATAAAAATTATATAAACTAATAGGTAGACTTACAAAAAATGATAATATTGATACTTTTAATAACCCCAATAAATAATTTGTGTTATTTGCATTTCTACTACTATATAATAGAAAAAAGCAAATTATTACTGAGTATTCAAAGCCAATATCCAAGATAAATCTTGGTTTAAACATTAAAATAATAAATATCATTAGATAATAAATATATATATTAGGTAAGTCTATTTTTAACTTTTTATATATATTTTTTATTATAAAAAAGATAGTAGCTCTAGTTACAGATGCAGTTACGCCTACTAACAACATATATATTACTAACAAAATTGTAGTTAATAATATTCTTATAGTGTCAAAGTTAAGGATTTTTTTTAAAGCAATTAAAAATATAGTACTTAAAAGAGACAGATGCATTCCAGAAATAGAAAATAAGTGACTTATTCCATTAGTTTGGTAACTTTTAGTTATAGTACTATCTATATCCTGCTTATCTCCAAATAGAAATAATTTTAAATAGGCTTTACTTCGATAAGATGATATCCTCTGATATCCAATTTTTTTAATTTTATCGATAATATTTTTACTTTCACCGACTTTATCTATTTGTTTAATATCTAAAACCCATTTTTCATTTTTTGATTTTAAATAGTTTTGATAGTTAAATAAATTAGGAACAGTATTTTTACTTGGCAATTTTAAATTACCTTCTATTTTTACTATATCACCAATATTATAATTAAAATCATTATTAATATAAGTTCCACGTAAGTTTTCCTTACCCTTTATCCTAATATTTACTACTCCATTTTTCATAGTAAATGAGTCAATAATACCAATAAATGTATTATCGTCAACATTATAACTACTTTTAACATCTCTGCTACTTATAAATAAAGCATAGACGAGAGAAATAATTAATAAAATATAGTAAATTGATTTACAATGTAATATTTTCTTTAATTTTTTCAAAAAGACTATCGCCTATACCACTAATATTTTTTAATTCTTCTATACTTTTAAATGGACCATTTTTTTCACGGTATTCGATTATAAGTAATGCTTTACTTTCACCTATACCAGATAACGTCGTTAGTTCATCCTTTGAAGCACTATTTAGTGATATTTTTTTAGTTGTATTTTCTATTGTATTTGAAATAGTCGGACTTGGACATACACAAGCATTATTAGTAATATTCTCATTATTATTAACACATTTTTCTTGCTTTGTAGTTTCCTCTTTTTTTACTTCTGTAAATTTTTTCACTTCATTTTTTGTATAAATTATTACAACCATTTCATCATATACTTTTTTACTTAAATTAATTACAGATAAGTCTGCATCATCTCTACTTCCTCCAGCTATAGCTAAAACATCACCTACTCTAGAGTTTTCTTTAACATTATAAACACCTGGATTATTTACAGCTCCTTTAATATCAACAGATACTGTATTTTCCGGAACCTCTTCTATATCTTGTTGATTAATTTGTTCATCATTTACTAATTTAATTTCTTTTTCCTCTTTATTTTTATCATTATTAAAAATACTGTGAATATTAAAATATCCTATTATTCCAATCGATATTACTCCTAGAATAATTACTCCTAAAATGATTGCTTGTTTTTTGTGGTAAAACCACCAATCTAAAATTTTTTGCATAAAAAATAACCTCCTATAGAGATTATTCACTATTTTTTTATGACTTACTTGTTTTTTTTTGCATTTTTTCATAAAATTGCTGATTATCAACTTGTATACGCTGTACAAAACACAAAGAAAGAACTAAACACATCGCAAAACTTCCACCATAACTCATAAACGGAAGGGGCACTCCTGTCATTGGCATCAATCCAAAAACTCCACCCAAATTAACTATTACATGAAGCATTATGTAAATGGCAACCCCCATACAAATTAAAAAGCCTCTAATATTATAGCTTTGTTTAGCAATTTTGATAATTCTACCTATTAATAAAAAATATAATATTATTATGGCAATTGCCCCTGTAAAACCTAATTCTTCCATTATAATTGAAAAGATAAAGTCTGTATGAGCTTCTGGTAAATATAAATATTTTTGAGTACTGTTTCCTAATCCAACTCCAGTTAAACCACCATTATTTATAGCTATAAAGCTATTACAAACCTGGTTTCCATAACTATAAAACTTTTCTTGGCTACACGGTGTAGTAAAATCAAATCTTTGTTTTTGTCTTTCACTTAATAATGAACTACCATTACTAGTAAATATAATTATAAATAATATAATGGCGCCCGCTAGTAAGAGTAAGGCTTTGTTTCTTATTTCTTTTGATATTGGCGTCATAAAGAAAAGTGATGCGACTATAATTGTAAATATAATAGTAGTTCCTAAATCAGGTTGAACAAAAATTAGACCAGCTATTATTCCACATATAAATATAGGATACAAAACAACTAAATAGCTATCAAGTCTTTGCTTATTTAGCTCATAATAACTAGCTATCCATACTATCGCTATAATTTTGGCAAATTCACTTGGTTGAATGGAAAAAAATCCCAAATCAATCCAACTTATTGCCTTGTTTTTTACTGAACCATATATTAATAATAGAGTTAAAACAGCCCCAATTGCGTATATTCCCAGTGTTGAAAAAAGGTGATAGCTCTTACTATGAAATGGAATAATGAAAAGACATAAAATAAAGCTCGCTATTAAAATTATTCCTTGTTTTAAAAAATAATATTGTGGACTAGCACTATACTTCATAAAGGCTGTAATATTAGAAGCAGAAAATATCATAATTAAACCAATTATGAACAGAATTAACGATATGACTAATAATGGCTTATCAAGGTTTTTCAAAATCTTCTTCATATTGCATTCCTCTCTACTATTTTTATGATAACATATTTTTTTATCTTTGTGAAAAATATCTATTACTTATTTACATTTATAGACTTTTGTAATAACACTATTGGTATTAATTGAATAATTTATATTAGACAACAAAAAAGGAGGGAAATTTATGTATTATTACGGAGGAGGATCTACTTGCGGATGCCCTAATGCTGGATATACTCCTTATTATCAAGGAGGATATGGAAATAATTATGGATCTAATTATGCAATAGTTTTAGTTTTATTCATACTTTTAGTAATCGTTATTGGTTCTAGATGGACTAGATAATAGTATAATTACTAATTATTTTGAGGGGAAAAATCCCCTTTTAATATTACCTTTTACTTCACAAATAGAAAAATATATGATAAAATACATGCGAAGTGGTGATACTATGTTAAAGATGAAAGATATATTAGACGAAAAAGATAAAAGATTAAGATTAGTTAGTAAAGAGGTGGAATTTCCATTAACCGAAAAAGATATTGAAAATATTAATCTAATGGAAGAATACTTAGTTAATAGCCAAATTGAAGAAAAAGCTGAAGAATATGATTTAAGACCTGGAATGGGAATGGCTGCTGTTCAAATTGGTGTTTTAAAAAGATACATTGTAATTGTCAATGAAACGGATGATGGTTTTGATTCTTATATTCTTATTAATCCTAAAATAATATCTAATTCTGAAGAAATGATTTATGTTGAATCTGGTGAAGGTTGCCTTAGCGTTAATCGTGACGTTGATGGTATTGTTCCTAGATATGCTAGAGTTACAGTCGAAGGATATGATATGGATGGTAATAAAATAAAAATTCGTGCACGTGAAGAATTGGCTATCGCTTTTCAACATGAAATTGATCATTTAAATGGAATTTTATTTGTTGATAAAATTGACAAAAACAATCCATACAAAGATATTGATAAATATAGACCTATATAATTTTTTAAAGGGAATCTCAATTGATTCCCTTTTCTATTGGTAAACAGATATTAACTGTTGTCCCTTCATCTACTTTAGAATTATAGGTAATTGAACCTTTATGTAAACTTACAATTTCTTTTGACAAGTTTACTCCTATACCATTACCATTGGTTTTAGTTGTAAAAAACACTTCCCCTATTTTCTTTAAATCTTCTCTAGTAATACCACTACCATTATCTTCTATTTTGATACATATATTATTTTTACTAACATCTGTTTTTATTAGAATTTTAGTAGCATTAGCTTCTGATGCATTTTTTATCATATTTACTAAGACTTGTTTTAATCTATCATAATCACCCATTATATATAATTCATCATTGAAATATGGTATTTCCAGTTTTACATTTTTAGCACTTAATAGATTTTCCATAGTTTCTTTTACATCTTCTATAAGCATATAGATATCTAGAATTTCATTTCTTATTGAAATATTACTAAGACTCATAAAATCATTCATAACGATAAGAGCTCGATTCATTTCACTTCTAATTATAGCAATATATTTTTCGGTTTTTATTTTATCATTGATATCCATCATATCTAGATATCCCTTACATACCGCTATTGGATTTTTTATTTCATGAGCAATGCGAAATATTCTTTTGTCTAATTCTTTTTTTTCCTCTGAATAATCATTTTTTTCCAAGTTTAATAATCTTAACATTAATTTTAGAGTAAAGTAAATAAAGACAGCTATAGCTAGTAGGTATAATAAGTTTAATGGCACATTGTTTTCATTATAATAGCCAAAACAAAGGAAAGTCATAAAAAAGGTTTTTATTGATACTAATAGATCAAGCATTTGGCATTTTTTATTCTTAAATAATGTAAAAGTAATCAAATATAATGAATATTTTATTATCAAAATAACTGGGTTTATATTAGTTTCTGCTATTAAAAGTAAGGTTATTAATATAGACATCAGTAATGAATCTTTTTTTCTATTCTTTAGGTAACCTAATATAATTGGTATATCAAGAAAAACAAATGAAATAGGATTTCTAGCATACAATAAGATTAATCCTAACATAAATATTAATAATAAGGAAAAAAACAATTTATCATATTTTTTATCAGCTAAATGATATATGACAAATTTATAAGTAAAAATGCAAAATATACATAATATAAAATTTAAAAATAAATCATAAAAAAACACAAATATTACCTTCTTTCAAGATAATTATATGTGTTTTAATTGTCGAATATTGTCGAATAGTGTCGAAACAACTATTTTTTTGTTATTTTAAGTCGTCGATATATTTTTTTAATTGTCTACTTTCTGAACCTAAAATAATTTTTAATTGGTTGTCAATTTCAACAATACCTTTAGCACCAAGTTTTTGAATGCCCTCTTTATTAACAATACTAACATCTTTTAAAGTTACTTTAAAGCGGGAAAGATTAGTTTCTGTAGAAATAATATTATCTTTTCCACCCAAATAGTCTACTAATTTGTTGAACTCTAAATGTGCATCCTTTTTTGTTGATTTCAAAATAGCAAGAACTATAACTAAAAGGACAACTATAATTATAAAATATTGAATATAATCCATAATATCACCTTTTTACATTATACTATATTATAAAAAAAAAAGAAAGTTTTTATTCTAGGTATTCATAATACACCAAATAAATCTATTTAGAATATCTTATATTAGATAATTGATTATATGGAAAATTATAATTATTTCACACTTATAAACTAAACTATAATTATCGATTGTCTTTGAAGGGAGGGATAAATATGTGTCAAGAAGAAAATAAAAACGAATCTTGCTGCCTAGCTAGTATACTTAAGGTAATTGTTACTCTTCAAAACAGAAGTGAAAAATTTGACTGTTTGGCAGAAGGATGTGATCGACCATTTTTAGGACCTACACCTACTACAACTTGTTTCAACACTAGACCAATATCTTTATATCGCTGCAGCGATGGGGAATTATGGACTTTACCATATACCCTAAATGGTCAAACTGGAACAACTAGTGTATTTCGTGTAGAAAACGTTGAAGGATATTGTGCTACTTGCCGTTGTCTTGCACCAAATCCAGAAACAACTAGTGATACCCCTTATGTAGGCACAGACTCATTCTTCACAATCAATTTAAATTGTGTTGGAGCATTAACGTGTTTAGCAGACACTTACATTGGTTGTGCATAATATAAAAGGCCGTAATTTATAAACGGTCTTTTATTATGATGTTTTTTATTTCAATAATAGGTATTACCTCACCATCTACTGTAACAATACTATTTTTTACTTGACCAGCTATTTTAGTATCATAGGTTTTATTAGAAGTTTCAATAATTACACCAATATTAAATACATACCTACTACTTTTAAATAATTTTCGTAGTTTTTGTTCTACTGTACTGCCATCATCCTTATAAACTTCATTTTTTATTATGTTATCATTTATATGATATTCATTTCTATTATTTTTTATATTTTTTGGAACTTGCTTTTTATAAATATTAGGTAATTTCTTTTCCATAGTAAAATCCTCCTCAAAATATTTTATGTAAAATAAATATTTTTAAAACAATTATTCATACTAATTGTGAGGGATATTATGAAAATAACTAATGTTAAGTGGAATAAAAATCTAATATTTTGTTTAATAGCTTTTATAGTTATAAGTATTTTTAGTATATACAGTGCTCAGACTTACTTACCTAGTTATTTAGGTAATTTAGCCTTAAAACAATTAATTTGGTACTTAATTGGAATTGTCCTTATTTTATTAATAGTTAAAATTGGACATGAAAAAATAGTAAAATATTCTAGTTACCTATATATAACTGGAATAATTTTACTACTAATGTTATTACTAATTGCTGAACCAATTAACAACAGTAAGTGTTGGTTTATAATACCTGGTGTTGGCTCATTTCAGCCAAGCGAATTTATGAAGATTTTTTTAATACTTTTAGCAAGTGTTACCATCAATAACACTATTCAAGGTAAAAAAAAACTAACTCTAAAAGATGAAATAGTTATTATCTTAAAAACAGCTTTGTTATTTTTAATTCCTAGTATATTGACATTTCTAGAACCTGATACAGGTGTTGTTTTGATATATTTTATTATTTGTATTTCAATTTTATTTGTATCATGTCTTAGAAAAAGATGGTTCATCATAAGCTTAATTGGTATAGCTATTGTTATAACAAGTATTTTATATTTGTATTTTGTAAGACAAGATGTATTTGTTAACTTATTTGGTACAAATTTATTTTATCGAATAGATAGATTATTGGACTGGAGAAATGGAACTGGAATGCAACTTGAGAATTCTCTTGCCGCTATTGGATCCTCTGGAATATTTGGACATGGTTTTAACAAGACACCTATTTATTTTCCAGAGTCTGGTACTGATTTTATTTTTGCAGTATATGCATCAAATTTTGGCCTAGTTGGCGCTATTATTTTAGTTGGTATAATATTATTTTTTGATATTACTATTATAAATATTGCTCTTAAAGCTAAAAATAATACCGATAAGTTTATATGTACCGGTATTATTAGTATGTTAGTTTTTGGACAATTTCAAAATATTGGCATGACTTTGGGGATAGTTCCTATTACTGGTATAACCTTACCATTTATTAGTTATGGTGGATCATCATTATTATCCTATATGTTTGTTCTAGGTCTGTTATTTAGTATCGATTATAAAAATAACAAGACTTTAAATTAAAGTTTCATAACTTCTTCGTAAACTCTCTTTAATTTTTTACCAACTTCTCTTTGGTTTCTTTCAGAAAGAAGTTTCTTATTATTGCCAGTTAATGGTGGTAGTTCATTATTTAAAAACTTTTTAATTTTTATTTCAAAGTCATCTACATTTTTTGCTTTGTATATATTAACTCCATCGACAAAGTCTTCCTTAAATATTGGAATATCACGAATTATTGAATTAGTTTCACATGCACATGCTTCTATAATAGGAATACCTTCTGTTTCTTCAAATGTTGGAAACAAGTATAAATCGCAGCCATTTAAAGCACCTCTTATAACAGATCTATCAACATGACCAGCAAAAACTAGATTATCTAATTTGGTGTTGACAGCTTGTCTCACTTTTTTAGTGGCTGCTGCTAGTGGACTATGTCCAAACCAGATAAATTTATATTCTGGCATTCTCCTTGCCAATTCAACAAAATCTACAATTCCTTTTCTTTCAATATATAGTCCAATTCCTATAATTACTTTATCATTTTTACTATATCCATATGATTTTCTAAACTCTTCTCCTAATTTTTTATCTTTTTTAAAATAATCTAGTTCAACACCATTAGAAATTACATATATTTTCTTATTTTCTAGACCCTTATAGTTACTCAATAATTTCTTAGAATAATTAGTTGGAGTGATAATAACATCCCCCAATGAATAGCATTTTATCAACCACCATTTGATAAGTTTAGATGTTTGCTTAGAAAAAATAAAGCCATTTTTGTAGTCTTCTTCTGTTGAATGAGCATGGTAAACTATCTTTTTTCCATGCCTCTTAGCTTGCTTAGCTACAAAATACGACTTTAAAAACCAAGTGTTTATATGTAATATATCATAATCATCATCTTTACTTAAAGTATATTCAATATTTTCATCTTCTAGAGCTTTGATTTGATGTTGGATTGCTTTACCAAGTCCGCTTACTCCTATTGTTTTTAACCCTTCGGCATATAATCTAATCTTCATATTACACCTCTTTTAAATTATAGCATAAAAATTATTAGTAGTAAACTTGACTATGATTATAACTAATGGTTTAAAAATGATTTTGGCAATAAAAAAACTAGCTTAGCTAGTTTCATTGCACACATGGTGATCTGTACGGGATTCGGACCCGTGAATGCCACCTTGAGAGGGTGGTGTGTTAAACCACTTCACCAACAGACCAGTATTTATCGGACTATTTACATTTTATCATAGTAACAAATTATTTTCAATCTTATATTTGGCATTTTGTTATTTTATAGTTTTGACGCAAAAAAGGGCTATATACCCTTTTTTAGTTCATACACGATATCAGCTTTATTCGCAACATTGTTAGAATGAGTTACAATGATAATACATTTGTTTTTCTTTTTGGCTAGGTTTTTAAATATTTCCATAATTTCATCTTCTGTTTCCTTATCTAGATTACCAGTTGGTTCATCTGCTAAAATAATTTCCGGGTCATATGATAAGCTTCTAGCTATTGCGACACGCTGTTGCTCTCCACCTGACAATTTCAAAATTCTCCTATTTCCTTGCTCCTCATTTAGACCTACATCTTTTAAAAGAGCTAGTGCTCTTTGCTTTTTATTAGGAACTTTTATATTACTTATATTCATAGATAAAATTATATTTTCCATCGCTGTTAAATGTGGCAACAAATTAAATGATTGAAATACTATTCCGATATTAGTATTTCTGTAATGATCTAAATCTAATTCTTTTAACTCACCACCATTATAGAGTATATTACCTTCCTTATATTTTTCTAATCCTGATATTAGCGAAAGTAAAGTAGTTTTACCGCTTCCACTTTTACCTTTTATAGCATAGATTTTTCCTTTTTTAAAATAAAAATTTATATTTTTTAGAACATAATCATTACTATCTTTATATTTATAACAAATATTTTTCATTTCTAATACATTCATTTTAAGACCTCTCTTTTAAAATCGTTAATGGCGAAAATTTATTTATATTGTATATGGCTGCTGCACTGCTGACTAAAGTCAAAATACTACCTATTACTATTAATTCAGAAATTATTTTTAAATCAACTGCTGCATTTATAGAGGTAATTTTTTCTAGTTTAACGACACCATTTAAATTGTTTTTATCAAACATATTGTTTTCGTTTGCATCATCTCTTCTTCCGAAGTTTTTTTCTATATTTGATATTTGTTCATTTGATGTGGATATTTCATTTTCTAATAATTTATTTGCTGTTGGAACACTTAATATAGATCCAATTCCTGTTCCTATTATCAAAGAAATAAATGATACTATGAATAACTCTAAAACAAATTGGGAGATTACTAACCTTTTCTTCATACCTATAGTTCTAAGTACACCAATTTCATACTTTCTTTCACGAATATTTATTACATTTAAAACTAATAATATAATGCTTCCTATTACTAAAGTCAAAATCAAAAAAGTAGTAGCAAAATTAGAAATATTTTTTATTGATTGAGTTTCATTATTAATCATATCAATATTGGTAGTTACTTGATAATTTTCATTTAATCCTTTATTTTCAACCTCTAATTGAAAATCTTCAATATCTGTTTTATTTTTCAAGATAAATGTAGGAGTAAGCATTTGGTTTATATTACTATTATTTTTAACTATCGAACTTATAACATTTGTATTGGTTATAATTGTATTAACACTATCAGTATAAATCGAAGCCATATCCTGCGTTGTTGTATTATCTGAATAAATACCACTAACTGTTAATTGGTAAGTATTATTATCTGAATCAATAAATGTTATTTCATCCCCTACATTTATATTATTAATTGTTGCCAATTCATTATTAATTAAACAAGTACTATCATTAAAATCCGAACTTATTTTTCCACTTACTATTGTATAGTTACCCTCAATAAATTCATTCATTGATTCATATGAACTATAACCTATTAATTTAAAATCACCATTTGTCATTTTTTCATTTTTTATTGATTTATCATTTCGAATACTTTCTTTTGTATTATTCGTTAACTCTTGTGATGCTTTTTCTAAAGTTTCAGAATTAATATATATACTTGAAGTATAATAATAACTTTTTACATATTTGCTTGAACCATAACTATTTATTTCATCCTCAGTTAATGACGCAATTTCATTAAAGTTTTTTATAACATTTTCTTGCATTGATGAATTATCATCCTCAGCATTAGTATTTTTATTAAAATTGTCAATTAAATTTTTTCTATTCATTGATATTGTAGCTTGTACGCTATATTTTTTTTCATAAGAAGATATTAATCTGTTTGCACTATTTCTAATTGCTAATGTTATGCAGCAACTACATGATATCAACAATATAATAATGCCTATTAATATATTCCTTCCTATATTTCTATTAATTGATGTAATGGCATTTTTTATAATATACATTTTATTTCCTTCTTTCTGATTAAATAATAAATGTAATTTGTGAAATTTTAATGTGGAAATTTTGAATATTATATGAAAAAACTATTAGTTTCATAATGAAATGCACCTATTATAGGGTTCTAATCAAAATTTCACTAATAGTTTTTTATTGACTATTTATTTTTTTAGTTTAAACTACGTAATTTGGTTTTTATCAATAGTTTTAAATCAAGAGGTCCATCTATTTTATTTAATACAAGCATGGCGTCTTGCAATTTTCTTTTTATTGATAGAGTATCTAGTATATTAGCAGCTTCATTTCGATAATTGAAATTATCAATTGGAT
>CAKPAQ010000005.1 GCA_934133015.1 uncultured Bacilli bacterium
AAAAATGATAATGTAGGAAAGAAACAACTTACCTTATCATCAAATACACATAATTTTATAAAAATATTAAAAAATATTATAAAAATTTTATTCATAAGAAAACCTCTAGAAAAAATCTAGGGGTTTGTCTACACTCTGTAAAAGATTCATAGTGTGATATGAATCTTTATTTTTTCTTTTTTAGTAAATCTCTGATTTCTTCTAGTAATATAACTTCATCACTTTTCTTTACTTCTTCTTTTTTCTCTTCTTTTTTAGCTTCTTTTCTTTTTGCCTTTTCTGCTAGAGAATTAAGAGCTTTTACAAATATGAAAATACAAAAAGCAACTATTAGAAAGTCAATTACGTTTTGAATAAAATTTCCATAATAGATAGTGGCATCTCTAAAATTTAGTTTAAGACTAGTAAAATTTATTCCTCCTAATATTACTCCTATGATTGGCATTAAAATATCATTTACAAGTGAGGTAACGATTTTACCAAAAGCAGAACCAACTATTACACCAACAGCTAGGTCTACTACATTGCCACGCGCAATAAACTCTTTAAATTCTTTTATTATTTGTTTCATAAATCCTCCTTTTTCTTTATTATAAACATTTTGTTTTATCTTTACAAGTTCTATATTATGAAATAAAGGCATATCTTTTAGTGGTGATATTATGCTTGCATTTTTAATAACTTTTTTAGCTGGTTGTTCAACTATGCTTGGTTTTTTATTTGTTTATATTAAAAATAATTCTAATAAAGTTTTAATTTCGTCTTTGGCTTTTGCGAGTGGAGTAATGTTTTTGATATCGGTATATGACTTACTCCCTAATAGCTTTAGTTTGATTAATAGTACTTATTATTTAGTCCCAGCTATATTATTGTGTAGTTTATTTATGGTTATTGGTATTATTATTTCAATGTCAATAGATAAATATTTACCTGATAATAATTATGCTGATAGTAAACTATATAGAATTGGTATGATATCTATGTTAGCAATTATGATACATAATATACCAGAAGGTATAGCGACTTTTTTAACATCTAATCATGATTTAAAATTAGGAATAACTATAGCAATAGCTATTGCCCTTCATAATATACCGGAAGGAATAAGTATTGCGGTTCCTATTTATTATAGTACTGGTAATAAAAGAAAAGCTTTTTTTAGTACTTTTGTGTCTGGGATGAGTGAATTTTTTGGTGCCATTATCGCAGCTATATTTTTAATTGATTTTAGTAATGATTTATTTATGGGTTGCCTATATTCAATAATTGCTGGTATAATGCTTCATATTTCACTTTATGAGTTGTTACCATCTAGCTTCAAATATGATAATAAATTATTGACTATATTATTTTTTATAATTGGAATTATTTTTATGTTTATTAGTTGTACTTTAATATAAAAAGCATTGAAACTTTTTAATTTCAACGCTTTTTTTATTGGACAATTATTTGTCTTGTTTTTGTATATGTTTTACCATTATAAGTAAGACTATATGTTATTGTATAAGTACCAGTAGTTAGTGGTGTAGTGGTACCTGATATGGAGGTAACTACATTTCCTTTTGGATCTTTAATAGTTGTTTTTAAAGCTGTTTGCATATTGATTTGTGAATTGATAGATGTACCATTTTTTAGTAATTCAACAGGAGTTGCTGGATCAGTGTAGGTTGATGTTGTGGTAATTGTTTTAGTACTATCTCCAACTAGTTGTAAAGTATAGGTATCTTCAGGTGAAGGAGAAGGTGAATTGTATTCAAAATTATAAACAGCTGGATTACTTTGATTTCCACTATAATTTGAGAAGGTTGTAACTACCTTATATGTACCAGATATATTAGTATTAGCATCAATTGTATAAGTATTACTTGTTGTAAATCCTAATAATACATCACCAAAATAAACATTATATCCAAAATCTCCATAATCAGTATTAGCAGTTGGCTTATTAAGTTTATTCCATGTAATAGTGATTTTTTGTTTTGATTCAGAGTAAGAAACTTTTAAACCAGTAACGCTATCTAGTTTGTTGTATTTAGAAGATGACTCAGTTGGTTCAGATCCTTTTTTAAAGTATTCATAAGTAACTTGATCTTGAGGTGTATTGGAACTTGGTAGGGCAGCAGGATTACTACCAACTTCTATTCCAACTTTTACTACACTATTTGGAACTTTAAAATCTTTTCCATTTCTATTAAATATAGCATTACCTAGTGCTTTATATAAACTACTTCTTCCTCTTACGGCTTGAATATCAGTATTATATCCTTCTTTGATGTTATCATAACCATACCACATACTTATGGCATATTCTGGGTCGTATCCAACTATCCATGCATCGTTTATAGCATTACTTGGTAAACCATATTTTTTCTTTATTTCATCTGTAAAGCTTGATGTACCAGTTTTAGCAGCGATATTTATACCATCAATTCTTGCACCACTACTTAAACCGGAATTAACAGAAGTTTTTAAGACATCAGTAATCATGAAGGCTGTTGAATCACTCATAGCTTTTCTGGATTCGCTTTCGTAATTAACTACTTCGCCAGTTTCACGATAGATAATTTTATTGATTGAAAGTGGTTCATAGTAAGTACCACCATTAGCAAAGGCAGCATAAGCAGCGGCCATCATTAATGGAGTTGTACCATCGAAGGCTCCAACTGAATGAGCTTCATGAATCTTTCCATTACTTATTTCTGGTTTGATACCAAGATTTTGTGCAAATTCAATTATCTTTTTATTATCAACTGCTTGGAAAGCTTTAAGAGCAGGTATATTTCTAGATTGGGCTAATGCTGTTCTTAAACTAATCCATCCCATGTATTGACGATCTGAGTTATTGATAGCAACGCCATTAGAATATGTATATGGACCATCAAGTATCTGAGTATATGTTGACCAGTTCTCATATTCTATAACTGGACCATAATCGAAGATTGGTTTAGCAGCAGAACCTATTTGTCTTTTTGCTTGAGTAGCATAATTAGTAGTAGTTCTTGGACTTGATTTAAATCTTCCACCACCAACGGCTACGATTTTACCAGTATCAACATCTATTACAGCAGCACCACTTTGAATTTTGTCATCTTTCCAAGTATATGTTTCGCCATTGAATATAGCATCAACTTTTTGTTGTCTTTCTTTATCCATGTTAGTATATATTTCAACTGGAGTTATATATGGATTAATACCTCTTTTATTCATCAATTCATCAATTACAGTATCAATATAACTTATATAAGCTACACCTTCTTTATTTTGATCTTTTAATAATGAGGTTATAGGAATAGCATTAGCAGCATCAGCTTCTTCTTGAGTAATATATCCATGTTTTACCATTAATTTTAAAACAGTGTATCTTCTAGTATAAGTTTTATCTGGGTGATATATTGGACTATAAGCAGTAGGGGCATTAAACATACCAACTAACATAGCTGCTTCTGAAAGATTTAAATCTTTAACACTTTTTCCAAAATAAGTTTGAGATGCTTGTTCAACACCAAATGACATACTTCCTAGATCGTGATTATTTACATAATACTCGATAATTTGTTCTTTTGTACAATCTTTTTCCAATTTAAATACAGCAAGATAAATATCAGTAAACTTACGAATAATTCCTTTAATTCCTTTATCTTCAGTTGAAGTATAAGTATTTTTAACAACTTGCATTGATAGAGTAGAAGCTCCACCAGCATTTTTGTTACCAAGAACTTGACCTATAGTAGCTTTTATAAAACGTGGGGCATCAAAACCATTATGTTGGAAGTATCTTGAATCTTCAGTAGCAATTAAGGCATCTATAAATACTTCTGGTAAGTCATCATAAGTGACGTTTTCTCTTAATTCTGCTCCTAAACGATAGGTTTCACTACCATCACTTGCATAGATTATACTTGATTCTTTTTTATCTAGCTCGTTTATATCAAACTTTGGAGCGTTGGTAACTATATAAACACAAAAAGCAGCAGCTAATATACATAGAAGTAATATTAAAAATAAAATCGCAATTATGATAATTTTAAATACTTTTCTTTGTTTAGGTTTATTTTTAATTTTATCTAAGAATCTGGCAATTAATAAAATTATTCCAATTCCAATTCCTAGAATAATTGTTAAACTAAGACCCATTGTTATATAACTGATTATCATTAAGATTAACATGATAACCATGACAATATACATAAAATTTTTATTTTGATTTTTTGGACTTGATTTTGTTTTCTTTTTTGCCACTTAGGCCACCTCCAATATTTTATCAACTATTTTTAAATAATCTAATCTAGGTAGATATTTTTCTGATACTAAATATCCATTATCTTCAAAGTATTGATATGGAATAGAACTTCTTTTATTATTATTTATAAAAGTTATTAAGTCACGCGCTAGTAAGATATATGTCTTGTTTAATCTTACAAATCTAACAATTATAAAGCCAATACCTCCACATGAAGTAATGTTTTTTAAATGTTTTATTTGGTGTTTATGAATATTTTCTAGGGGAAAAGAGGTTAAATTATTAGTTTCTTTTGCTTCGAAGTCTATATATTTTCCTTTATAAATTCCATTGTAATCGGTAGTGGAAGGTGCTTCAAAATAAGCTTCTTTTATTACTACTACTCCTTTTTTATTTGTTTTAGTTGGATAATCTACTTTAGTTATTTTAATAGGAGTAGGCTTTTTATATATATAAGCTATATTTTTATCGATGTAATATTTATTTGAAATATTTATATCATTTTCTAAGTTTATTCCACGATTACTATATTTAATATTATTTACTTTTTGTATTGTTTCTTTCACTTTTCTACCATCAGGATATTTCATGAAATCACCTGTATATCATTATACTATAATATGTATTATTTTACTATTATTTTCTATTGTTTTTTTGACATCTTTTGTCGAAATCCACACTTGGTGATAAATTTAATGTAAAGTATAGTTAAGGAGGTTAGTTATGAATTATTTAAATGTTATTGAGTTAATTAATAAGATGGAAAATAAGATTGTTATAGCTAAACTTAGTACTTATAAGCGTTTTAAATAATAATTATTGATTATTTCTTAATTAGCTATTTTTATTTGACAATTCCTGCTATTTTTGTGATAATATTAGCGTAAGGGATTGGGGGAATCAGTATGATTCAAAGTAAAATTGCGTTAACACCACAAGATATACTTGAAAAAGATTTTAAAATTGATACTAGAGGTTATCGTTTAAAAGAAGTTGATCAATTTCTAGATATAATCATGGGTGATTATGAACAATTCTATGAAATTATTAAGACTTTGGAAAATGATAAAGAAAGTTTACAAAGAGAAATTATGAACTTGAAACAAGAGCTTCGTAATGTTAAAATGAGTATTGATATTGCCAAAAATGATGATAAAGAGGTTACAAATTTAGATATTTTAAGACGAGTTTCTAATCTTGAAAAAATTGTTTATGGTAAATCAGATAAAGAGGAAGAATAAAATATAATACTTTGACAAACGCTATATTTTTTTAAGTATAGAGGAAAGTCCATGCTCACAAAAGCTGGAATGCTTTTAGTGTTCGTGCTAGGGGAAAAAATAACCCTAGGTAGCGCAAGCTAACGGCGATAGTTATTTCTAAGTTTTTAATATGAAATAATTGTCATAAAGTGCCACAGTGACGATGCCTTTTTGAAAAAGAAGGAGTGAAACGTTGGTAAACCCCACGAGTGAGAAACCCAAATTATGGTAGGGGAGCTTCGATAAGGGAATAATAACCGAGTCGGGGATCAGGTAACTGATAGATAAATGTTTGTCACCTAGTAATAGGTACAGAACATGGCTTATAAAGTATTATTATTTATTGAGGTGTTTAATATTGAAAGAAATTGGCGAATATTTAAAAGAAGTCAGAATAAATAATGGAGTCAGTTTAGAAGAAGCTAGTGAAGATTTAAATTTATCTGTTAGTCAACTTGAAAATATTGAAGAAGGTAATATTAGAGCTTTTAAAGATGTTTTTGCATTGAAAGAATTGGTTCGTGATTACGCTAAATACTTAGGTTTAGAATTAGAACAAATAATGGATGAGTTTAATGATTTTATGTTTGAACATACTTCTAAAATATCTTTAGAAGATATAATGGAAGCTAAAGCTATAAAAGTTCAGGAAGAAGAAAAAGAAAAAATAGTTTCTCCATATACAAAAATACCAACAGAGAAAAAGGTATCTTTAAAACTGATTATTATTGTTTCTTTGATAACTTTATTTGTGTTATTTTTAATTTTTATTGTTATTAAAATAAGTAGTAGTGAAGATAAAGTTACTACTGAATTAATTAGTAAAGGTGTTGATATTTATGAACTTTCCTACTAAATTGACTGTTGTTAGAATTATACTTGCTATCATTATTATGATACTATTGATGTTTCCATTTGATACTATTGGAGTACAAATACCAGTTATAAGAATGGGAATTGATTTAAGTCTTACCTATGTAATATCTGGTGTTATATTTATAATAGCGTCACTTACTGATTTCCTTGATGGATATCTTGCTAGAAAGAATAATCAAGTTACTGATACTGGTAAGATGTTAGATGCTATTGCTGATAAGGTTTTAGTTAATCCTGTTTTAATAATTTTTGCTGCTGATGGTTTAATTATTCCACTTGTGCCAGTTGTTGTTGTAGTTCGTGATATTATCGTTAATACTATTAAGATGGAAGCAGCTAGTAAAGGTAAGGTAGTGGCAGCAATTAAATCTGGAAAGATTAAAACAGCTTCTCTTATGATTGGTATGGTATTATTATTCTTTGGTAATATGCCTTTTGAATTAATTGGAATTAGATTAGATTTATTCTTTATTTATTTTGCTACTATTATGTCATTAGTATCAATGGTTCAATATTTTTATTTAAATAAAAATTTAATTTTTGGTGAATAGAATGTTATAAAAAAGTTTTTTTCTTAGGGAAAAAGGCTTTTTTTATTGAAAAATTCAAATAAAAATTAATAAAACATTTGTTTGAAAAATCACTTGACTTTTAATATTTATATGGTATACAATAATGTTGTAGATAAACTTAGGAGGTTTAAAATGAGTAAGACAGATAAAGATTTAGCTTTAGAAAAAGTGTTAAATGATATTGAAAAACAATTTGGCAAAGGTTCTATTATGAAACTTGGTGACAACAAACATATGGAATTAGATGTTACACCAAGTGGAAGTTTAACTTTGGATATAGCATTAGGTGTTGGCGGATATCCTAAAGGAAGAATTGTGGAGATATATGGTCCTGAATCAAGTGGTAAAACAACTTTTGCGTTACATGCTATAGCGGAAGTTCAAAAACGTGGAGGACGTGCAGCTTTTATTGATGCTGAACATGCTCTTGATCCAACTTACGCTAAGAACTTAGGTGTTGATATAAATGAATTATTATTAGCACAACCTGATACTGGTGAACAAGCATTAGAAATTTGTGAAGCATTAGTTAGAAGTGAAGCTGTTAGCATAGTAGTTATCGATAGCGTTGCTGCTTTGGTTCCACAAGCTGAAATTGATGGTGATATGGGAGATTCTCATGTTGGATTACAAGCAAGACTTATGAGTCAAGCACTTCGTAAATTATCAGGTACTATTAGTAAAACCAAAACAACGGCAATTTTTATTAATCAATTACGTGAAAAAGTTGGAGTTATGTTTGGTAACCCTGAAACGACACCTGGTGGTAGAGCTTTAAAATTCTATTCAACAATTAGACTTGATGTACGTCGTAGTGAAGCATTAAAGATGGGTGATGGCATCGTAGGTAATAAAACTACTATTAAAGTAGTTAAAAATAAAGTTGCTCCACCATTTAAGTCAGCAGTAGTTGATATTATGTATGGTGAAGGAGTATCACATGAAGGTGAAATAATAGACTTAGCTAGCGATTGTGGTGTATTAGAAAAAAGTGGTGCATGGTACTCTTATAATGGTCAAAAAATTGGTCAAGGAAAAGAAAATGTTAAATTATTCTTAAAAGATCATAAAGATTTATGTAATGAACTTGAAACTAAAGTTAGAGAATATTATGGAATAAAAGTTGATGAAAAAAGTGCTAAATAATAGTACTTTTTTTAATATTTTTTCTTATAATATACTATCAAAATATTATTATATGAGTTATAATTAATTCATAAATAAAAATAGTTATTAGTGGGAGTGTATTTATGAGTAGGAAAATGAAAAGTGTGTTTATTATAATTTCTTGTTTAATAATCACTTTTTTTAGTAGTAATATGTTCGTTAAAGCTGATAGTGGCTTTGATTCAAGCTGGGATTCTGGATCTAGTTGGGATTCTAGTTCAAGTTGGGACTATGACTCTAGTTATGATTCTAGTGGAAGCGGAGATGGTGAAGTTGGCTTAATCTCTGTTATAGTATTTTTAGTAGTTATGGGGATTGTAATTTATTCTTCATTAAAAAGTAATAGACCTTTGGCTAGTGTTGATATAAGTGATGATAATGATGATCCAGATAGTGTTAAATTATTGGGAGACAATTTTGATTTTGAACAGTTCTATAAACAAATATTTGACATGTATAAAGATGTCCAAATTGCTTGGATGAATAGAGATGTTGAACCTGTTCGTAACTTATTATCTGATGAAATGTTCAATATGTATGATATGCAAATAATGACTTTAAAAACTAAAAAACAAATTAATATGATGGAAGATATTGATTTTGTTAAAGCTAGTGTTAGTAAAGTAGAAGAAAACAATAATTTACAAACTATTTATGTAAAATTGGTTGTAACTTGTCGTGATTATTTAGTTGATGAAAAAACAAATAAAGTATTGCGTGGTAATAAAGATGCTATTAACTCTTATACTTATATGCTAACATTTACACGTAATCTTGGTAATTCAACTTTAAGTCATTGTCCAAATTGTAATGCAAAACTTGATAATAACCATACTAACAAATGTGAATATTGCGGTACTATTATTCAAAATAATTCTAGTAATTATGTATTAGCTAGTAAAAAAATGCTTGTACAATACGTACAAAGCTATAAAAAAAAGAAAGGTAAATAAAAATGGAAGAAAATAGCGAACTAATTTCTAAATTTAGTCATATATTTATAATGTTACATTACTCTATAATGAGTAATGATCTTAAAAGAGTTAAATCTTTTTTAAGTGATGAGGTATATAATTACTATCAACAATTAATTGATAATAATATTAAAAACAAAGAAATTGAAATGTTTGATGAACTTAATGTAAAAAGCATCGAAATTATGGAAAAAAATGATTTAGATGATAGATATCAAGTTAAGGTAAAATTAACATCACGTTACATGGATTATTTTGTTGATAGTGATACTTTAAAATATAAACGTGGAATAAATGATCATAGAATTGAAAAACAACATTTATTAGTATTTGAAAAACAAAAATTGAATACTTCAACTAACGTAATTACTTGCCCTAGTTGTGGAGCTAACTTAAATGTTAATTCAAGCAGTGTTTGTCCTTATTGTAATTCAAATATAGATTTGACTGGTACTAGTTATAAACTTATTTCATTACAAACTTTATCTTTTTGATTTACTTTGTTAGAAAAAAAAGATACAATATATTTATAATAGAGGGTGATTTTATTGACACTAGTATTAATTAGTAATATTCATATATCTTTTTTTTCAATAATAACTTTTTTACTTGTTCTATTATTTTTAGAGTTTTGTGTATTTTGTTACTTTGTACCAAATATTATGGCAATATTTAAAAAAGGTTCCGACATATTTGAGGATGATAATTATAATGAAAAAACTAGTATAAAGAACAAAACAGATGATGTTAATATTGAAGAGTTAGATGAAGAATTGACTCCTTTATCTCCTTATGAGGGAGAATGGGAACAGGATGAACTTTCAATTGATGAAATTAAGCCAATAGTTTTACCAAAAAATGAATGGGTAGAGGATACTAATAATAAAATAAAAAAAGATCCCAATAGTTTACTTTTAGAAATTGATTCTTTTTTCAAATTAGATGAATTTTATTTACAGGTATACGATTTATATATGAAAATAGCCAACTTTTATACAGAAGACAATATTAGAGGCGCCGAAGAGTTGATGACAAAAGAATTATATAAAGAAAATGTTAGGCAATTAGATTCTTTTAGAAAAAGGAATCTTAGACATGTTGTAGAAGTTATTGAGTATTTAAATTGTAAGATAATGGATGCTAAAGTTATAGATAGACAATTATATGTAAAAGTTGAATTAACAATTAATGCGTATGATTATATTATTAATAAATCTAGTCAAAAAGTTCAAAAAGGAATTTCTACTAAACCATTATATAGTGTATATCATTTAATTCTACAAAAGGAGTTAAAACCACTTCCATTTTCACATGTAACTGATAATAATTCTGTGATTCCAAGTATTGTTAATGCTTCTAATTTAAATGATGACAAATGGGTATTAGCTGCTAATAGGATTGTTAAGAGAAGGTAATAACCGTTATGGCGGTTATTTTTCTTTGAATAAAACTTGACTTCTTTTAATATTAAACTTAAAATAGTATTAGATGTTATGATTATATTGATTATACATATATGAAAATGGAGGTGTGGATATGGATCCTTTATTTTTCTCCATTTTGCTAATCGTTGGATTAATTTTAGGTTTTGTTTTAAGTCTTATTTATAATTCTTTTCGTGAAAATAGTACCTCTAAAAAAATTGAGAATTTATTAGAAAAATCTAAAAAAGAAGCTGAAAAAACTAAAAGGGAGTCTATTTTAGAAACAAAAGAAGAAATTCATAAATTAAAATTAGATTATGAAAAAGAAGTTAAAGAAAAGAAAGCTGAATTAAAAGAATCAGAAGAACGTCTTATTCAAAGAGAAAATAATATGGATAAGCGTGATGAATTATATCAAAAACGTGAATCTACTTTAGATGAAAGAGAAAATAAATTATTTGATAAACAAAAAGAAATCCAAGACGAACAAGTAAAAGTGGAAGAAATTAAACAACAACAATTAGATATATTACATGAAATATCAGGAATTAGTCGTGATAAAGCAAAAGAAATGGTTATGGCAAAAGTAAAAGAAGCCATGACTAAAGAGATTTCTTTATATATTAAAGAATCTGAAAATGAAGCAAAGTTGGAAGTTGATCGTAAAGCAAAAGAATTATTAGTTAGTTCAATGCAAAAATTTGCATCTGATGTTTCTAATGAACAAACTGTTACAGTTGTTAACTTACCAAATGATGATTTAAAAGGTAGAATTATTGGTCGTGAAGGAAGAAATATTAGAACAATAGAAGCTATTACTGGTGTTGATTTAATTATTGATGATACTCCTGAAGCTGTTGTTTTATCTAGTTTTGATCCTTTACGTAGAGAGATAGCTAGAGTAACATTGGAAAATTTACTTAAGGATGGAAGAATTCATCCTACTAGAATTGAAGAATTATATGATAAAGTATGTAAAGAGATGAAAACTAAGATAGTTGAGTATGGAAATAATGCTTTGTTTGAACTAGGTCTTACTAAGGTTGATCCTGAATTGGTTGAAGTTATTGGTAAATTACATTTTCGTACTAGTTATGGACAAAATGCTTTACAACATTCGATAGAAGTTGCACATTTAACTGGACTTTTAGCAGGAGAATTGGGAGAAAATGTTACGCTTGCTAAACGTGCTGGATTACTTCATGATATTGGAAAAGCAATTGACCATGAAATTGAGGGTAGTCATGTTGATATTGGTGTAGAATTGGCTAAAAAATATAATGAAAGTGATATAGTTATAAATGCTATCGCATCACATCATGGTGATTGTGAGGCAACTAGTGTCATATCTGTGTTAGTAGCGGTTGCTGATGCCTTATCTGCTTCACGTCCTGGTGCTAGAAACGATTCATTAGAAAATTATATTAAACGTTTGGAACAATTAGAATCAATTGGTAATGAAATTGATGGGGTTGAGAAAACCTTTGCTGTACAAGCTGGTCGTGAACTTAGAGTAATAGTTAAACCTGATGAAATTGATGATTTAGCTGCTCATAGAGTTGCCCGTGATATAAAAGAACAGATTGAAAGTAACATGCAATACCCTGGAACTATTAAAGTTACTGTTATTCGTGAAACAAGAGCACAAGAGGAGGCTAAATAGTCTTCTCTTTTTCTTTAATTTGTGATATTATTTATATAATGGAAGGGTGATATCATGTATAATGAAGAACAGGCTTTAAAAAAAGTTTCTAATACTAAAATAAAACAGATTTTGCTTACTATTATTATTGTAAGTGCAGTGTTAATGGTTATTTTAGGAATTTTATTTTATTTATATATTAAAAGTTTGCCACTTATTAAAATTCCAATTGTTAGTTTGTCAACCAGTGAATGGACTAGTGAGAATGTTATTTTAACTGTTGATAATGATAAGAAAAATATTAAGGCTTATTCATTTGATGGTGGTAAAAGTTTCCAAGAAAGTAATACTTTTACAGTTTCTGAAAATAATGATATTGCTGTTCAAATTATGGATAAAAATGATAAGTTAAGTAAAATTAATGTTGTAGCTGTTAATAACATTGATCGTGAAGCTCCAACAATGATTTTTGAAAATGTTACATATGTTCAGATGGGTACAAATTTTTCTGTTAGAACTGGAGTTCAAGTAACTGATAAAGAATCTGGGTTAAGTAATGACTATACGGTAACTCCGTCTACTATTGATACTTCTGCTGAAGGTGAATATTATTTAACTTATTCTGCATTTGATAAGGCAGGCAACTTTGTTGAAAAAAATCGTACTATAATTATTAGAGATATTAAAGGAAGAACATATTATAGATATAGAACTGGTACTTTAAGTACTGAAAAATGTGAGCCATATTTGTGTAGTTGTGTTACATCTTCATCAGCTATTGAAACTGGTACTTGTCCTACTGGATATACAATGAATGAGAATAAACAATGTTGTCAAACTTGTTATAAAACTTGTAAAAATATGGTTTGGGGAGAATGGAGTGAATGGCAACAGGAAAAAGTTGTTGCTAACTCTACAACTGAAGTAGAAACTATGGTAAAAGAATAGGTGATAATATGTATACTGAAGATCAATTTGGGATTAAGATAGAGACTAAAGAAGATAAAGAAAAGCAAAAAAAACTAAAGAAAAAATTAACTATTATTGGAATAATTTTGTTAGTTGTTATTTTACTTACAATTATATTAGTTATAGTATTTAAATATTTAAATGAACAAAAGGAAGCCCAGTTACCAGTTGTGAGATTATCAGTTACTGAATGGACTAAGGATCCGATAACTTTAGTTGTTGATAATCAAGAAGTTAAACTTGTATCTTATTCATTTGATGGGGGAAAAACTTGGCAAAATGAAAATGCTATACAAGTAGATGATAATGGCACCTATATAGTAATGGTTAAGAATGAAAAGGGTAAGGTTAGTAAAGCTACTAATGTTGTGGTTAGTAATATTGATAAAGATGGTCCAATAATAAATCTTACTGATCCATTATATGTTCAAAGAGGTGGAACTTATAATGATAAAACTAGTTTATCTGTTACTGATAATGGATCAGGTGTTAAAGAATATACTTCCGAACCTAGTAATATAGATACTAATTCAGATGGTGAATATACTGTTGTTTATACTGCAGTAGATCATGTTGGTAATGTTACTCAAAAATCAAGAAAAGTAATTGTAAGAAATCTTATAACTACTACTTATTATCGTTCTCGTAGTATTTCACAAGAAAGATATAGCTGTACTAAACCTTGTGCATCTGGTACTTGTAAAGATACATGTAAAAGAGATGTCTATGGTGAATGGAGTGAATGGACAACTACTAAAATAAAACCTACTAATAAATTACAAGTAGAAACTAAAATAGAGTGAATAAAAAAGAGTTCAATTTTTGTGATATGAACTCTTTTAATTTTTCTTTACATCAATTAGAACAGGCATGATAATAGGTCTTCTGCCAGTTAGTTCTTCTATTTTTGTTACTAAGTCAGATATGATTTTAGACTTTAACTCATTAATATTATCTTTACTATTACTTAATCTATCAGTAATAGTTTTTTCAGCTTGTTCTTCAATTTGTTTAATTAGTTTTTCATTTTCATTAACTAAAATAAATCCACGAGTAGTTATGTTTGGTTTAATAAGTAGTTTTCTTTTTTCAAAATTGATATTAGCTATAACAACTAATATACCATCATTAGACATCATTTTACGATCCTTAATGACAACACTACCAATTTCACCAATACGATTACCATCTACGTATATATCTTCACCAGGTACAGTTTCTTTAGATTTAGTAATGACATGATCTTTCATTATTAAAATATTTCCATTTTCTATTACAAAGGTATTTTCTTTTGGTACTCCACAATCTATGGCTATATTAGCATGCTTTTTAAGCATACGGTAATCACCATGGAATGGCATTACATATTTTGGTAATAGTAATCTAATCATTAATTTTAGTTCTTCTTCATTACCATGTCCTGATGTGTGGATATCATTTAGAGATGTATTAGTAAATACTTTAACACCTTTTAAATATAATTTATTTATAGTTCTAGCTATACTTAATGCATTTCCTGGAATAGTTGAAGATGAGAACACAACTATATCTTCTGGTCTTAAACTAATTTGTTTATGTGTACCATCAGCTATTCTTGATAGAGCAGCTAGTGGCTCTCCTTGAGAACCTGTACAAAGTATAGTTACTTCGTTTGGTTTTAGTCGATTAGCTTCTTCAGCAGTTATAAGTAATTCTTTATGATTAATATAGCCACCATTTATAGATATTTGAATGTTATTTTCCATACTTCTACCAAATACACAGATTTTTCTATTGTGTTTATAGCATGTTTCGAAAATGTGTTTTAAACGGTAAATATTAGAAGCAAAAGTAGCTATAATAATACGATTGTGATTATAACGATCAAAAATTTCATTTAATTGGTTGTCTACTTTTGATTCACTAATAGAAAATCCTTCATTAAGGGCATTAGTTGAATCACTTATAAGTAAATCTACACCACGTTTACCAAGTTCAGCCATTTTATGTAAATCGGCCATTGGTCCAATTGGGGTTAGATCAAATTTAAAATCTCCTGTAGTTACTACAGTTCCATTAGGTGTTTTTAGGTATATACCATGAGAATCAGGTATAGAGTGGGTTGTTCTGAAAAATTCTATTTCAAAATGCTTGAATTTTAAGATGGTTTTATCATCATAGGCATGAAGTCCATCATAACGAATATTTCTATCTTCTAGCTTGATAGCTATTAATTCTTTAGCTTGATTTGGTGCATAAATAGCTGGTACATTTACCATCTGTAATAAAAAAGGTATAGCACCAATATGGTCTTCATGACCATGAGTTATAAATAAAGCTTTAATTTTATCTTCGTTTTGTTTCAAAAAAGAATAGTCTGGTAAGACATAATCTATTCCTAAAAGTTCTCCTTCTGGAAAACTTATCCCCGCATCAATAATAACAATTTCATCATCATGCATTAAACAATACATGTTTTTTCCCACTTCACCTAAACCACCTAAAACAATAATTTTTGTTTCAGTGTTTGGTTTCATAAATAATTTTTCTCCTTTCTTAAGTTAATTAAATTTAATATGTAAAAGAACTAACCGATATAGATTATACTATTTTTTTATATTTTTGTCTATTGTTTGATTATAAAAAAGGTTAACAGTGTAAACTAAAAATAAAAAATAGGCTTATTGCCTATTAATTTTAATGGTTTTTTCTATTTTAAATTATGAATTAGATGTGTTGTTTTTAGCATTAGTTAGGTAATTTTCATATTGTGTTTTTAAAGTTTTATCTTGAATATCAATCTTATATTCTTTTCTTAATTCTTCTAATGCTGTTACTTGAAGTGCTGAATCGTTTGATAATTTTTCTTTAGCTATATCTTCAATTATATCATCTTTAACTACTTTTAATTTTGGTTTATCTTTTTGACTGATTTTATAGATAATATGATATCCATATGTTGTTTTTACAGGTTCAGTTGTATATTTACCATTTTCTAGTTTTTTTGCTGCTTCTTCAAATTCAGTATCCATAGTACCATATGTGAAGTCACTTAATTTTCCACCCTTAGAAGCAGTAGCTTCGTCATCAGAATTTTCTTTAGCTAATGTTTCAAAATCTTCACCATTATTTAATTTAGTGATAATTTCTTTAGCTTTTTTTAGAGCTTCTTCTTCAGCAGCTTTCTTTTCATCATCAGTCATATTATTAGTTGTTTTTGGTGAAATTAAGATATGTTTAGCTGAGATATCACCAAAGATTTTTTCTTCATAGAAAGTATTTATTTCATCATCAGTAACTAAGCTTTTTGAATAATCTTCAATAGCGGTATTTCTTTTATATTGTAGTTTTAAATATTCTTTTAAATCATCTATTGTGCTTATTCCCCATGCAGATGTTGTTTTTTGTAAAAGTTGTTGTTCACTTCCAAATTGAGTTGTCCAAGTAGAAATTTGAGATTCAATACTGTTTTCTTGTTCTTCAGTATCTTTATATTTATCATTTAATACTTGTGTATCAATCATATCTAGTAATACACTTAATGCATATTTATCTTTCATTTCATTATATAGAGAATCTACTGAAATATCTTTTCCTTTTAGTTTAACAACTGCGTCTTGTCCGTTTTCTAATTTTGCTACTTTACCACACCCTGTAATACATACAAGTATTGATAATAATCCAATTATTGTTTTAGTCTTATTTTTCATTTTGTCCTCCTTTAAACATTTAATATCATATCAAATTACCTATTAAAATACAATAATTTATAATAATTTTGTGAGGATAAGAACCTTTTTTTCATTTTTCCATAAAATACTATGAGTAATCAAAAAAAGGAGGAATTTAATTATGGGTAATTACGTATCAAGTTCCGCTATCGTATTAGTATTATTCATTTTACTAGTAATTATTCTTGGTGCATGGATCTAATGTAAGGAGGTGTCATTATGTCTTGCCAACAAACACAAACTACATGTTGTGAGAGTCCAAGATCATCTGGTAATGGTTTTGTAATTGTAATAGTTCTTTACATATTACTTGCTATTATCTTAGGTGCATGGGTTTCTTGCTAAGAAGAGTGAAATTCTACTCTTCTTTTTTTATGCGTAAATACTACTACAGATTAGAGCAATTAACTTTGAGTTAACACAAAAATTTGCCACGCCCATTGACATGGGGGGGGGGTAGCTATGATAGAATTAGTGCGTAAAATAGTTAGAGAGAAGGAATGTTTGTGAAGAAAAAGAATAAAAAGAAAACACTAATTTTATCAATAATAGGACTAATTGGATTAGTAATAGTTACTATTGGAATAACTTATGCAGTGTTTACTTATACAAAGTTAGGAACAACTGATAATACAGTAACATCAGGTACATTAAAGTTTTTATATACAGAAAACACTGGAGTAAAAACAGGTATCAAACTAACTAATGCACTTCCAATATCTGATACCCAAGGAAAAGCCTTAGACGGAGATAATAATGTTTTTGATTTTTCGATAGAGGCAACTAATACTGGAACAGAAGCAATTCCTTATGAAGTAACTTTAAGAAAGAAAAGTACTTCTACTTTGAAAGAAGATTATGTTAAGGTATATCTAACAGATAGAACAGAAACAACTGAAAAAGAAGAATTAGAACCAACTAAATATAGTGAATTAATACAAACAAGTATTAATGTAGGAAATGAAATAGAAAAAACAATCTATAAATC
>CAKPAQ010000006.1 GCA_934133015.1 uncultured Bacilli bacterium
TTTCCTTTTAAGTTGTGCGTTATTATACCACAAAATGTCAAAAAAAGCAAACTTTTTCATTTCTATAAGTTGACATTTACATTTTTTTAATATAGAATTGAAATGTACTCAAAAAAGAGGAATAAACATATAATAAAATATATGGGTCTATAGCCAAGTGGTAAGGCATGGGACTGCAACTCCCTGATCGTTGGTTCAAATCCGACTAGGCCCTCCAAATTGATACTAAACTCGAACTATAAAGGCTCGAGTTTTATAATGCAAAAAATTAAACTCACAGATGACTAATGATATGAACCCCGTTTCTCTTATGTCCAAGAAACGGGGTTCATATCAATCCAAAAGTTTTGTTTAACATTTGTTTTTGATAATCATCAGGATACAATCTAAACTTATAGGCTTTATACATGTAATGCACCTCAACAATCTTAGTTCAATATAATGCAGTACAAACAAATGTTTGTTAATATAATCTTATATTTTTAGTAAAAAAACGCACTTTCCTTATATATAAAAAAATAGCGATGCCTTATAATGATAAGCTCTCACTATTTTCATATTAATATTTTTTATAATTTTAATCTGTTTGTTTATCAATTTTAGTTTGAATACGTTTAACTAGTTCCATACTTGATTGAACTTCATCAGTAGTGTATCCAGTAAACTCAGATATTTTTTTAACATCACCGTAACCATAAAGAAAATAACTACTCTTTTCTACAAAAATAACTTTACTAATTGTTAATAATGCTTTATTTGGATCTTGTTCATTCTTAATTTCATCCCTTATAGTTTCTCCAATAGCCTTAACTATTTGTTTAGGTTCTTTAGCTAATTTTATACCTACTTTATCACTATCTACCTTACCTAAAGGATATAAATCACAAACCCTTTGTTCCAAGTTTAATGATAATGGAATATTACTTTTTCCACATAAATCAAAAGTATAATCACCCAAATAAATACCAAATACTCCTAAAATAGTCATCATCATTTGAACTTTTATATTAATATCTTCACTACTAAAATCAGGATTTTCATCATAAAATAATTTATATATTTCTATCAATAATTTATCATATTTATTTAAAGAAACTGCCCCCGTATGTTTTAAATAATAAATATGCTCCATAATTTTAGATATTTCTTTTGACACTAGTTCAATATCAGAATAATTAGTAGCATCAATTTCTTGATTATTATAATTTAACTTTATACCACCATGTAGTTCATACATAATTTCATATTTATTAAGAACTTCATCTTCTCTTTCACATTTTTTATATAAAACTAAATCAGATTTATCATACTTAACAAGTTCTAAGCCTTCTTTATCACTATAAAAAATAGTTAATAAATTTTCATCTAAATCTTTTAATATTGTTCTTACAATTCTAACATTTTCTATCATATCATCATGTCTATGATTATTTATAAAATCTTCCAATAATGTTTCAATTTTATTTAAATCAACATCATCATTTGCCATAACACCATTATATTTTAATTCGATACTACCATCTGTAAAATTTAATGTTTTATTAATATTTATTGGTTTCATTAAATCAACCTCCCCACACTCATATAGTATCATAAACCATTAACTACTTCAATTAGTTATTGTTAATAATCTCTTTGTATTTCTTTAACTAAAGATTTTTTAAGAATTCTTTCACCATTTTTAGCTCCAGTTCCCAAGGCAGATATTTCAACACCAGTTTCTCCTTCAAGCCAATTAAAATATTCCATTAAATACTTACTAAAATAATAATCATTAAAATTACCAATCTCATTCTTATAATCTAATCCTAAATGTTGAAAAAAGTTTAAATATAAACTTGATGGAGTATTAATTCTACAATTAGTTTTAAGTTTAGAAATATCTAAATCAAATATTCTTCTTTCCATCTTAGTTACCGTTGTTTGTTCAGACTGATCAATTATAGTATTATTAAATGCCTCTAATTCTAAAAATTGGGATTTATAAGTATCAATTTGTTTTGATTTATACACTAACCTTTCAAGTTCTAATATCTGTAATATTTGTAAGTTACTAATTTTTATATTCCTAAAATCATTACCAAATAACTGTTTCAAATATATTTCTGGACATTGACTAATTAATTTTTTTACACGATCTAAATTAACTCTATAAGGCAAGCACTCCATATCACCATTACAAGGATAACTTCCATACATAGACGCTAAATTAATTTGTGTCCAAGTAAGTTCTTCACCTCTACCATAATTACCTGTATAAATAAACTCTCCAGATTTAGTAATATTGCTTATTCTAATTGGAAAAGGTCTAATTACCATAATTGTTTGAAGTAATCTCTCAGGTGATATTCCTGAATCAGCAAGCAATTGTGAAGTTGAAACATTCCTACTTGTAACATAAGGATAATTACCGCTATGATTTAAATCTAAATCACATCCTTGAGCACCTTCCAGCATTACATATTCAGATGGATTGTCAAGATGATTATATAACTTTTCTAACCATTCATCATTAGAACAAACTACTGCATTTTTAAACGATTTAAAAAATTCTAATTTTTTATCTCTAATAACTTTTTCTACGGTAACTGCACCACACCCTTTAAATGTTGAACCACTCTTAATATGTTGTCTTTCATATTGTTTATGTCTATCATCAATTAAAGGAACCATTTCATGAACATATATTTTTCTATCATTTAAATACCTACTTGCTTTTTCATATTCTTTCTTAAAAACTTCCATATCAATAGCAGAACCAGGGCCAATAAATAATTCTGTATTTGGATTAACTATCGCTACAGGTATATTTCTAAAAATAGTAGCATTACCTTCTTCATCTACAAAAGTATGTCCAGCATTTGGCATACAATTAGTTATTGAAGCACCAAGCTTAATAGACTTATCAGTAGCAATTTCACCAATTACTTTAGCTTTACCACAACTACCTGCTTCTCCATCAATTACTGATATTACATTTTTTACCATATTTCCCCCTAAATAAATATCATTTAATAATAACTATTTTAAATCATTAATTACCCCATTTATTAGATTTAAATCAGATGGAATAATCCAATTTACATTTGCCATTTTAAACAAAGCTAAAGGTATAATAGCTCCACTTCTAGCACCATCCATCCATTTTGGATTACTTGGCATTAAAGCATATAACTCTTCCATTGAAATTTCATTAAATACTTTTTCAGTACCTTTAATATAATCTTCCAAACTTAACATATATTTATGAATTTTATCATTAAATAAAGTATTATCAACTAAATTAAATCCTGTTAATAATTCAAATCTTTCTTCCCCACCAGTAAATATCGCACAATCATAATCTTTTTCTAATTCAACATTTGATAATCTTTCATTAACAAAATCAACCATTTCTGAAACACTATTACCACTATACTTATCATTAACTTTATCAAAATTATTTAATAAATCAGCAACACCTAAGTTTAAATTCTTTGTATCAGTAATTTTACTACCAACAAAAGTTACTAACTCAGTAGTCTTACCACCCATATTAATTATTAAAACTTTCTTATTATTATAATCATTTTGCATAGCTTTAGCTAAATAATAATTTTCAATACCATGACTAATAATATTAAAATGTAAATCAAATTTATCATTAAATAACTTTACTAATTCTACCCTTTTCTCATATACCAAATTTCTAAAAATACCAGTAACAAAAATATTTGTATTATAATATTTTAAATCATACTTGTCTTTAATCATTTCAAAATAGTCACATAACTCTTTTAAATTACTTTCACTAATACCTTTTTCTGCATCAAAGTCATTTTTAAAATAAATAGAATGTTCTTCTACAAGTTTTAATTTATCTTCAAAACAATAAACTTTTATTGTTGATGAACCAAGATCAATATAATAATTCTTCATAATATCTTCCTCCTAATTACTAACACTAGTTTATCATAAAATAGTATGTTTTTATAATCTAGTTTTTTTAAAATCACTAATCTTTTAATGATTGAACAATTAAATAACAATATATTGGTGCGAACAATGTAACAATAAAAAGTAATATTTTAAAGTAAATAATATCAGTTGTAAAAGAGACTAGTAACATTAATATATAACCAATTATTCTCCCTAATCCAATTGAAATTGAAGTATACCCAATATATTCTTCTCTATATTTTTCAATTTCACATTCCTTTACTAAATCACCTTTTTTTGTATTATAAACAACATCGAAAATACAAAATGTAATCGCATAACAGAAATTATAAATTATTAAATTTGTTTTACTAATATTTATTAATAAGCCAACTACTCCACTTAATATAACTAAGGAACATATCAATAATATAATTTTAGCATTGTTTTTATTGTAAAATCGATTATACAAAATCAAAGATAACATTGAACATATTGAAAAAATAGTAGTTAATATTCCTAAGTTTAATGATGTTTTAAATGTCATAATAGTTATAATAATTATCAAGGTACTAATTGAGCTTTCTACAATACCATAAGCTATACAAGATAAACTATACTTTTGAATTTTTTTTAGTTTATTATCTTTAACATATTTAATAAATTCCTTTAAGCTATATTTTTGTTTCTGATCATTTTTAATTTCTGTTTTAATAAACAAAGTTATTACTATTTGAATAACAGATAATACAAACACATATATAGCTATTTTATTAAACGAATATAATTCAATTGATGTTCCTAAAATTATAGGTGATATTATGCTTACTATTTTACTTAATATTTTTTTAATAGATACATATTTTTTCCTATTATCATTAGTAGTAACATCTATATATATTAATTCATGAGCACACCAATAAAGTGTTTCAGAACAAGCATACATCAGCGCAACTAAAATAAAATTAGTCGCAATTTTTTCACCTAATATAACTATAAATAAGATAAATAATGCTCTTGTTACAATTCCTAATGACAATATTTGCTTATCCTTAGAAGAATATTTTTTTAGTACTTTACCAATTAATACATTTCCTAAACTAAGTATAGAATATATAATAATATAATATATAGAAATTGTTGTTATATTTTCATTTGTTACCTTTAAAAGATAAGCAACTAAAAAAGTATCAATAAAAACCGAAGTTAAAGTATAAATTAAATCACTAGCAATCAATAATCTTGCATTTTTTCCTATTTTATTTTCCATAAATAATACTCCTATCAAGTAATTAAAAACTAAATCAATTATACTATATTTTAACTTAATTTACTATATAGCCTTATTTTATAAAGTAATAATTTACATAAAGAATAAAGACACTACTACTCTAGTAATGTCTTTTATAAGTTTTCTTTTATTTCTGAAAATAAATCATATAAATTGTACCCTAATAAATTATCAAAATGTTCTTTTAACTTCAATGTCTCTACTATATGATAATGTGTTTTAGCATAAACTCCATGTCTATACAATAAATCCATCATTCTTTTATCTACAGTTAAAACTTTTGTAGTACACATTAAATCACAAAGATTTATAATTTTTTCATATATAGAATATTCACTACTTATGTATTGTTTTACAAAATTATAATATTCATTACTTTTATCTGTTTCATCACGATCATTTGAAATACAATCTATATCATTATTCAAAAATGAATGTTTAATACAAATTCCCACATAATCTTCATCATAACCTAATGATTTAATACAATTATAACCATTAATCGCATGTGGAAATACACCAGATTCATCATGTAAATTTCTTTTACCAATATCATGAATATATCCAAGTGTCTTAGCATAATCTGCATCTAATTTTAATGCTTCCGCTATTCTACCAGCTGTATTACCAACACAAATTGAATGATTTATCCATCTATCTTGTTGTGTGTTTTTTTTTCACTTTCAATTAATTTTAACGCATCATTACTTGTTAATCTCATATAATTAAATCTCACAACTATTTAATTATACATAAAAATAAATAACAAGTAAAATAGGAAAACTAACAAATATTTATTATTTTGCTGGTCCCTTTAACTTTTTAACCTGAAAAGCAGCATCAGGTTGTGAAATAGAATCATAATAATCAGCAAAATCTGGCATAAAAGTAATATTTTCACTTATACCTGGGATTCTTCTTTTATTATTTTCATCTTCCATAATTTGACTAGTTTGTAACATTGTTAATGCTGAAAAATAATCTTTTCTTTCATCTTCAGGAAATTGTGGAATAAAATTACCAAAAATACTTCTAGCAATTAAAGCTATTTCCTTCTGGAATGGATCCAATTGTTTAAAAACTTCATTTTTCTCAAAATCAGCATCCGAAGTATATAGTAAATATTTTCCTTTTAATTGATATTTTGGATAAATATGTAATTTTTTCTTTTCTTCATCAACTTCAGTTTCCCAATCAAATACAAATCTATCTTCATCTACAACTAAATCAGGAAATATACTTGAACTTTTACCATTATAATCTACACTAATAAACGATAAATCCATCGGTGTAAAATCATCAATTTGAACTTTCCATCCATCTGATTTTAATTTTTCCCAACGCTCTTTTTTTTCTTCAAAACTTGACAATCTTTTAACTAAACCTCTATCAGTAAATTCACTAAATACTTTTGCGTTAATAAAAGATGCTGGGATAGCTAACTCTGGATTAAACTTACAAATCTCTTCTATAACTTCATATAATGGTTCAGCCTTATACTTTTGTAAATAGCTAAAATAACTAGTATTTTGATTATCATCATATGTAATCTTCAAATTAGAAGTACTATAAATATAAGAGCCTCCATGATAATTCATTTTATCTAAAACTAAATTAGGAACTGCTGATAATATTTTTGCGTTTAATCCCGTAAGTTTAAAATTACTTGCAGAAATTGGAGAAAAATAATAATTATTTATACCGATATTTTCATTAGGATTTAAAATAATTGCCACTATATTACATAATCCTCTTATTAATAATCTAGGCGAAACATATTCCTTATTAGCAATCAATATCAACGTATCCCTATATTTTACTAATCCTACAAAATCATCATCTTCAAAATCTAAAAATCCAACTCTACTATTAAGGTTTCCCTTAAATCTAATTTTTCTAAATAATTCATCTAAAGCATTGGGATTTTGATGAGTAATAACTCCTAATTCTACAATTTCCTCTTTATCTTCTTTATCTAAAAAAACTAATGACTGATCATCCTTAATGTCACCAAGAATACTAGCCGTATCTTTCATCAAATCATCTCTTTCGAAATTATATTCATCATTTTTACCAAGTTTTTTTATTAAATTATTAATTTTTCCCATACTACACCTCTATTAGCACTATTATCATAATGCATGTAAAATATCTATTCTTTGATTTATACTTAGTAGTTCCCCTTTAAATTACGCCTAGTTTACTACAAAATATCAAAAATATCAACAAATTATCAATATTAACAGTAAGTTTTATCATTCGAAAACATACATTATTCATAACTTTTTAACCATAATATTAAGGGTGATAATATGAAATTTAGATTAGGTTACGTGGCAATATCTTTAACACTTGATGAAATTGATCATTTTCATACTATGACCTATTCTTCATATCAAAAAAATAATAATCAGATAAATATTACTAAATTAGATGACATCATCAATAAAAATTTAGACTTATTAAAATTAATTCTAGAATACAATCTTATAAATCAAATATATTTTTATCGCATTAGTCATCATATCATTCCTCTAGCTACACACACTAAAGTTAGATATGACTATATAAATAGATTTAAAGATAAATATTTAGAAATTGGCAAAATCATAAAAAAGAATAACATCAGATTGGACTCCCATCCCGATCAATTTTGTGTATTAAATAGTACTAAAGAAGAGGTTGTACAAAATAGTAAAAGAATCTTAAATTTTAACTATAAATTATTTAAAGCACTAAATATTAAAAGTAAAGTTGTTTTACATATAGGTGGTAGTGAAATAAGTAAACAAGATGGAATAAAAAGATTTAAAACTAATTTTTTAACTCTACCACCATACATTAAAAAAATGATAATATTAGAAAACGATGACAAAATATATAATATTGTTGATACTTTAGAACTATGTGAAGATTTAAAAATACCAATGGTTCTAGATTATCACCATTATTTGTGTAATCATGAAAAAGAAAAACTAATTGACTACCTACCAAGAATATATAATACTTGGCAAAACACTGGTTTAAATCCTAAAGTTCATTTTTCTTCACCAAAAAGTAAAAAAGAAAAAAGAACTCATAGTACCTATATAAGTCTTAAAGGATTTTTAAACTTTCTAAATGAAATAAAACAAATTCCTCAAGATATAGATATCATGTTAGAATGCAAAGGAAAAGACGAAGCTCTGCTTCGCCTATCTAGACAACTTATAATGACACCAGGTATTAAATATATAAACAATAGTACTTTTGAAATAGATTAGACACTATTTTTTCTATACACTATTACCTGGTTAGGTAATAAATATAAATTAGGATTATAATATACTAATTCTTCTTTAGGAATATTTAATTTTTCTGCCAAATCATTTAATCTATCATCTTCTTCTACAATATAGACTAATGTTCCTTCTTTAGGTATAATTAACTGTTGATTTGGAAATATATACTCATTTAATTCTAAACCATTAAGTTCAGCTAACTGTTTAGATGTTACTTGATGTTCATTAGCTATTTTATTTAATGTATCTCCTTTTTGAACATTATAATATGTAAATCCACTAGGAATAGTAACTGGAATTATTAATTCTTCACCTGGTGTTAATATAAAAGAATTCCCAAAATTATTGGCATTTATTAAATCTGTAACACTTATTCCATAAAGTTTAGCTACACTTACTATATTTTCACCATCTTGAACAATATGTTTTTTCATTTTTACCTCCTATACATCATATGAAAAAAGAAACCTATTCATCACTAGATTTCTTATAAACATTATAAATATTTGTATAATTATAATTCCACTCAGTATTTTTTAATATTTTTCTAACTCCATACTCCATATCATAATAATACAATGTATCACCATCTATAAAATATAAAGTATCTTTAGCTACTGTTAGTTCTTTTAAGTTATTCTTTTTAAAAAGCAATACTGGTTTTACCCCATTTGTTTTATTCAATCGATAGTAAGATCCATCATCAGTTGAAAAATAAAAACATGACTTTCCTTCTATTATTTCTTTTGGATTATAATTTTTTAATACTTCATTATTAGTAAAAGTTAAATTAAACTTTTTCTTACTACTAACTAAATCATATATATTAACTTCTTCCCATTTTCCATCATAATATCTAGCATTATTTTCCTTATTACCTACAATATTTTCACTTTTTTTATCAGGATCTATTTCAATTTGAATTAAGTTATCAGGATCTAAATAATATAATTTATTATCAACCACACCATTTATAAAAGTATCTTGATTAAGTGTTTCATTTAACTTCATTTTTGTACGTTTATAACTAACTAAATCAATAATATATAACTCACTAAAATCATTAACATTATCATACTCATATATAGGTGTTACATAATATTTACCAACTACTGTTCCATGAGTATTATTATATTTATCAAAATTATATAATTCTTCATAATCACTTGTTTTATCATTAATAATACTTATTCCTTTATAATTCCATACTGACACTACATCACCTGAAATAAAATTATTCTTATATCTTACTAACGATAAAACTTCATCTTCTTCATTATTTGCTTCGTTCCACATTGATTGGTTATAACCTTTACTCTTTAAATAAGCAACAAATTCTAAGACAATATTATCACCCTTAACTGCCTCATAAGAATAAGTAACATTATCCATACTACATTCAATTTCTAATGATTTACCATCCAATAAAATAGGTGATATACAAATCATTTTATCTTTATCAGTTACTTCTATTTTATCAATTATTTTCTTTTGCTTATTATAATTATTATTTACTATATAACTAAAGGTACTATTACTACCATTAATTGTAATACTATATGAATTAGAATCTAACTTATTATAATCCTCAATTACCTTATATTCTACATTATTAAGATTATAGTCATATTCAACATGATGACTTGTCTTAAAGAAAGTAACACCCCATTCAACTGCAACTAGTATTACTATAAGTAAAAAAATTAAAGATAATGTTCTTTTCATATCATCACATCCTACAATAATTATACCTTAATTAGAAAATAAAAAAAAGAGAAATTATTTAGTATTTTTACTTAACAATTTCTTTTTTTCTCTCATCATATAAGTAGAAATCATTGTTTCTATTTCTGGAAGAGCTTTTTTATCTATATTAGATAATGTTATAAATTCTTTTATTGTATCAATGTATATTTTACCCCAAATGACACCAGATAATACTTTTAAATCATTAAATAAATCTGGAGTAACTGAATCTAAAAAGTATCCAAATACTACTCTTTTTCTACCAATTAGTAATCTTTTATTAGTTAACGCAATTACTGCTGTAGAAGTTAAATCCAAAGGATTATCATTTTTCTGTGCCGCAAATACATAAAGAATTTTTTCATCTGGATTTAGATGTTTTTCAATAATCTTACTATTTTTCTTTAAACGCCATGCGACAGTCATTCCATATTTCTTTTTGAAATTCTTAACACTCTCATATACATTATTCAAATTTATCACCACTATTCACTAATAAATCCGTTGTTACTTAACAATTGAATCATTTGTTGAGTTCCACGAGCTCCTGAATCAACAACAGTTACTTTTTTATTTTCAATAACTACAAATGTTGGAGTACCAAAACTTTCTAAACTTTCATGTAATGTAGCTAAATCTTTTCCTTCTTCTTGAGTCATTTCTCCAACGTTTAAGTAATTGATTTGAACACCATATTTATAAACTAAATATTTTAAAATAGGTTTTTGATATAAACACCATCCACATTGTTCAGAACCTAAAAATACGAATTTCTTTTCTCCATTATTTAAAGCTTTTTTAAACTCATCATATTTCATAGAATTAAGTTCACCTTGTTCATCATCTCTTAATTCTTCCCCATCTTCTAACAATGGATTTGTAGTAGTTTCTTCTTGATTATTAGAGCTACTACCTGAATTAGTATTAGTATTAGTGTTAGTACTATATTTATTATCACTTGTCTTGTCAGAAACAATATAAATTAATCCAATCACAATAATAATCCCAAATAATACTATAATACCTGTTTTAATTTTTTCTAATTGTTCTTTTTCCATTTAATATACCTCCTTAACAACATCTTAATTATATCATACTTTCAATAAATGTCGCAATATTGTCTAACAAACTATTTATATAATCTATAACTTTTCCTAATAAATCATCGATAAGTTTATCAATAAAGTTCTTACTATCTTTACTTTTACTAGAAGTACTAGTCTTACTACTGCTCTTGGTATCTTTAGTAGTAGTCGTTTCTGTATTATCAGTTAAACTCCAAATTCCTAATTTTTTAGTTTTGGCAACTTCTTGAGTAGATTGAATCTTTACTGTATATTTATAGTCTCCATATAAATAATCTACTTTGGCTAACCCTCTACTGACTAATTCATCTTGTAGTAATTTACCATCAACAAATACCCAGGCTAAATAGCGTCCATATTTATCTTCTTTATCACTATTTGGATCACTTTCTAAGATTATTTCTTTGGCATTAGTTAAACTATCACAAGTATAAGTACTTGCTTCTTTACCAAATGGTTGTTCCTTTTTAGTTGGATGAACTGTTTCTGGCGTATCAATAGCTAAAAATCTAGTTTTATAAGTTGTACCACTACTATCCTTAAAAGTAGCAGTATCACCATCAATACATTTTTCTAAAGTAACACTTAAGGTATCATCCGCAAATACTAAAGTTGGACAACACATAATCATAAATATCAATATTAATAATTTCTTTTTCATTTAGACCACCTCAACAATATTCAAATATTTCTAATATATATTTATCTTTTTTAGTAGAAGCTATAATCTTACCTACTTTAAACTTACCAACTCTTCTAATAGATAAAATATCTCCCTCATTTAACAATAATATATTCTTATAACTAATCATATAATTAACCATTACTTCACCACTAGTTATCTTATCTTGTGAAATACTTCTACTAAAATTACCAAGTTTACTAACTATAATATCAAGTCTCATACTACCAACGATAACTTCTCTTCTCTTAAATAAATCATGATCGAGTACTATTTCTGGAACTATTTCCAATTTAACTATACTATTACCTATCTTAGTAAGATTATTTTCAATAAATGTATTAAGTCTTGTTAAATTAACCAAATAAAAGTAATCACTACATACATAAATATCACCAATAGTATCATAACTTAATCCTAAGTTAAACAAACTACCTAATATATCTTTATGTCTAACCCTAGCTGAAGTTTTACCTAAATAAATAGTAAGTTTATCACTATCATCACCAAAACAAATAAGCTTCTTTTCACTATCAGGAAATACGCTAATTATTTGATAAACAATATTAGTATTACTAACCTTTCTCTTCCAAAGTTCAATTTCCCTAGGATTTAAAAAATTACTAGTAGAAGATATACCTTTATTTTTATAAAGTAAGTATTTATCTAATAAGTTAGAAATTAACATTTTATCTTCTTTTTCAAGACCATATAATATATTTTCTCTATCTATTTTCATATAATCCCCGTTATTATTATATAATATTTTTATTTTTAATTTTTCAATTTTCATATATATTTACATACCTTTACACTAATAATCTTTTTTTATTTCTAAATAGTAATTCTAATGAATAGAATATTTCAGGAAGAGAGGATTATATAATGAACAAAGTTAAGATTGGAATACCTAAAGCATTACTCTTTTACAAATATGGAAATTTATGGTGTAGTTTTTTTGAAGAGTTAGGTTGTGATATTGTAATAAGTCCTAATACTAATCGAGAAATATTAGAATATGGTAATAAGTACAGTGTAGATGAAGCTTGTTTATCAATGAAAATTTATATGGGACATGTCTATTATTTACTTGATAAATGTGATTATATTTTAGTACCAAGAATTATATGTTTAAAAAAGAATGAAAAACTTTGTACTAATTTTTCTGCTTTATATGATTTAATTAGAAATACTTTTGATAAAAATATAATTCACTATAATATTGATGTTGAAAATCATGAGGATGAGTTTTATGCTTTCACTACAATGGGTTTAGAATTAGGTTTTAGTTATCGAAAAATAGTAAAAGCTTATAAAACAGCTAAACAAAATGAAAAACTAAAATTAGAAAGAAAAATAAGTAAGCAAAAAGCTTTAATAGCTAGTAGTAAAAAAATAAAGATTTTACTCGCAGGACATCCTTATAATTTGTATGATGACTTTATAGGTAAACCCATTATAAATCTACTTGAACATAATAATATTGATATTATATATAGTGATTTATATGATAAAAAATATTTAAATAGTGAAGTTAATAAAATAAGTAAAAAAAATTATTGGACTTACAACAGAGAAATAATAGCCGCCATTAGTCATTATAAGGATAATGTAGATGGAATTATTTTACTTACTACTTTTCCTTGTGGACCTGATTCTTTAAGTAATGAAATGATATTACGTAGTGTTGATATTCCTATAACTAATATTATTATTGACGATGAAAGCGGCGAAGCTGGACTAATAACTAGAATTGAAAGTTTCATTGATATTTTAGAAGAAAGGACAGGTTTATAAATGAATAATAAAATTGTTAGTTTCCCCCATCTAGGTAATTATTATTACCCAATTAGTTTCTTACTAAAAAAAATCACACCATGTATTGTTAAACCATCCCCTCCTATTACTAAAAGAACAATTGAATTAGGAAGTAAGTATTCACCTGATTTTGTTTGTGTACCTTTTAAATATAATTTAGGTAATTTTATAGAGTCCTTAAAAAATGGAGCCGATATCTTAGTTCAAGCAGGTGGTGGTTGTAGATATGGTTATTATGCTGAAGTACAGAAAAAAATATTAAGAGATTTAGGATATGAATTTGAATTTATAAACCTAGTAAGTGAAGATCATTTCACAGTAAAATCTTTATTTAAAACTTTTAAAAAATTAAACCCAAAACTTTCTTTTTTTAAATTTGCTTACTACGCTCTTCTAACTATTCTAATGATTAGATATATGGATAATATAGATCAATATATAAGATTGAATGTTGGCTTTGAAGAAATTGAAAATAGTTTTGAAAATCTAAATAAAAAAATGTTAATGTCATTTACTAAATGTAAGGGATATATATCACTTACTAAAAGGTATTTTAAATATAAAAAAAAGTTTAAAAAATTAAAGATAAATAAACCAAAAGATTGTTTAAAAGTTGGAATAATTGGAGAATTATATACTTCTATGGAACCATGGGCTAGTTTCTTTATTGAAAAAGAGTTAGCTAAAATGAAAATTGAAGTTAAACGATTTACTAATGTATCATATTTACTTTATCAAAAGAAATTACATAAGAAGAAGATGTTAAGATATATTCCTGAATATTGTAAATATACAATTGGTGCGGATGGAATGGATAATGTATATCGTGCTAAATATTTGGCTAATCAAGGATATGATGGTCTAATTCATATAAAACCATTTGGTTGTACTCCAGAAATTGGGGCAATTCCTATTATTAGAAAAGTATGTAATGATTATAAAATGCCTATTATTTTCTTTTCATTTGATAGTGCGACTAGTGATACTGGTATTAAGACAAGATTAGAAGCATTTTATGATATGTTAAAAGAAAGGAAAGATCGTTAATGAATTGTTATATGGGAGTAGATGTTGGTTCTATTTCTACTAAGGGAGTTATTATTGATGATAATAATAATATAATTGCTAGTGATTATTTATGGACTAAGGGTAATCCAATTGAAGCTGTTAAACAGTTAGTAAATAGTTTAAATGAGAAAGTTAAAAATATTGATTGTAATATTATTGGAATTGGAACAACAGGTAGTGCTAGAAAATTAATTGGTGCGATGCTTAACGCAAGTGTTGTTAAAAATGAAATAACTGCTCATGCAATTGGTACTTTATCTAGACATCCCAATGTTAGAACTATTTTTGAAATTGGTGGACAGGATTCTAAGATTATTTTATTAGAGGATGGAATTGTTGTAGATTATGCGATGAATACGTTATGTGCAGCTGGTACTGGTGCTTTTTTATCTAGTCAAGCAGAAAGATTAGGTGTTGATGTAAAAGATTTTGGAAGTATTGCCATAAAAGCTAAAAAGCCTACAAAGATTGCGGCTCGTTGTACTGTTTTTGCAGAAAGTGATTTAGTACATAAAATGCAAATTGGATATTCTAAGGAAGATATTATTGCTGGTCTATGTAAAAGTGTTGTAGCTAATTATTTGAATAATGTTGGAAAAGGTAAAAAGATAAAAGAGCCGGTTATTTTTCAAGGTGGAGTTAGTAAAAACATTGGTGTTAAAAAAGCTTTTGAAGAAGAAATTGGTCATGAAGTAATTGTTGATGAGGATGGACATTTAATGGGAGCTTTAGGAGTAGCTATTTTATCAAAGAAAAAAAGAATAACTAAAAAGTTTTCTTTCTCAATTACTGATGATGATTTTGAAACAAGAGGAATCGAATGTAATAAATGTCCTAATCATTGTGAAATAATATGTGTAAGAAGAAATAAAGAATTAATAGATAGTTGGGGAAATCGTTGCAGTAATGGTGAATTAAAAAAGTAATTACAAAAACCTGGTAAAATGCTTTGATACTTTATCAGGTTTTATTTTATGTTAATTTTATATTGAATAAGCTTTTAGCTAACAACTTACCTACGGACAGTTTTTAGAATTATAGAAAAAAGAGTAAACCCCATTTATCTCCTAAATCATCTAAAAATTGGCTTATCCTTTCATTTTAAAATAGAAATTATTATTATTACCAAATTTTAAATATCCATTATAATTTTTAATAGTTGTTTTATTAGAATAAATACGTACTTTTATTCTTTTTTTTGTTTTAGATGGTATTAGCATTAATAATTTATTATTTTTAAAAATATACTTATAACCAATAAACGTAAAGCCATTACTTATAGAATAAATATTGGTTTTATCATTTAAATTAACTTTTTCTTTTTCCAAAAATAGCTTAATTTGCTTTAAACAATATTTTAAATATTCTTTATCTTGATGAATTAAGATAAAATCATCCATATAACGAATATAGTACTTTATATGTAATTTTTCTTTAATAAAATGATCTAAATCATTTAAATAAAAAATAGCTAAAATTTGGCTAGTTTGATTTCCTATTCCTAAGCCTTTGCCAATTTTATATTTAGTATCAACACCCATTTTGTCAATCTTGTCATATATATATTGATAGTTAGTGGAATATATAATATCTTTTATAATTTTATATGAATCATTATCAAGTTCTAATTTTTTAAGCTTATTAAGTAATATTTCATGATCTATACTGTAAAAATATTTACTAATATCACATTTCAATATATAAAAATTAGAATATTTTTTATACATATTAATTAAATATTTTTTCATATAATAAATTACCATTTTAGTACCTTTTCCTATTCTTGTTGCTACATTCATATCAATTAATTTAGGTTCTATTAATGGAAGCAGTATGTAATCGCTTACTAAGTGATTTACTATTTTATCTTCTAATTTTTCACTCATAATTACTCTAACTTTTGGTTCTTTTATCACAAAAATATTATATTGCCCATGATGATAAGTATGATTTTTTAATTTATTATAGATATTAATTAAATTAGACATATAAAACATATTATATTCTAATACTTTACCTCTATGTTTTGTATTTACCATAATTCTATGATAAGTAGCTATTATTCTATCTAAATTAACTATTTCATTATACTTTATTATATTCTTTTTCACTTCTAATTACTCCATAAGCTATTTTTCTAATTTCTATTAAATAATTACTAATTACCATTAGTTTATGACTATTAATGATTTTCTTCCATAACTAATTCTCATATAGTAGTCAAGCATGGATAACTTTATTATAAAATCATTTAAGTTTTTACTTTTTATTTTTGTAATATTACTTATGCGATAACTATGTATACATTCTACCATTTGATACATAGTAAGTTCTATTTGATTACGTAAAACCATATCATACTTTGGATAATTTAATAACTCTTTGTTAATATAGTTTATTGTTTTTTCTAAATTAGATAATAATTTAAATCCTTCGTTATCTTTCATAAACACCTCAAAAAAAAGATACAGTACTTCCTAAGGTACTGCATCTTAAAATCATATAAATTGTGTGTCTCTACATCTTATTTAATTAATAAGTCATAGTAGAATTTATATATATTATTTAGGGTATAAACCACAAGGATATTAGTCTGTTTCGCTAGCTTGATGTATAGGAATAACCATCAAAGAAGATACT
>CAKPAQ010000007.1 GCA_934133015.1 uncultured Bacilli bacterium
GTGTAGTATTTTGTTTAATAGTATTAACTATATTGTTAGCGGTATTATTAGTATAATTATTAGATAAAATAATTGACTTACCACTTTTTTTGTGTTATCTTATTGGTGACACGAAAAGGTGTTTTTATTTTGATAAAAAAGGTAAGGTGTTAATATGGCAAAATTTGTTAAGTCTGATCGTGAACTTGTTGATGTTGATAGTGAAGTAAAAAAATTAGAGAAGACATTTGATAAGAAGAAAAATAGTAAAAAGAATGATAAGGGTAAATCAAAGAAGAATAGTAAGAAAAGTACTTCTAAGAAAAAAGGCTTTTTTTATGAAGTTCGTAAAGAAGTATCAAAAGTAAAATGGCCTACTAAAAAAGACATGGTAAAATATTCAGTGGCTACAATTATATTTATTATCTTTTTCGCTATATTTTTTTATTTAATTGAATTAATATTAGCATTATTAAAGATGGGAGTGTAAAATATGGATAAACAATGGTATGTAGTTAATACTTATTCTGGACATGAAAATAAAGTTAAGGAAAAACTTGAAATGCGTTCTGAAAGTATGGATATGCAGGATTATATTTTTAGAGTAATAGTTCCAGAACAAAAAGAAGTAGAAATAAAAGATGGAGTAACTAAGGAAAAAGTTAAAAAAATGTTTCCTGGTTATATTCTAGTAGAAATGGTAATGAGTGATGAAGCTTGGTATGTAGTACGTAATACACCAGGTGTAACTGGATTTATTGGATCTAGTGGAAAAGGAGCTAAACCTACACCATTACAACCTTATGAAGTAGATAAAATATTAAATAATATGGGAATGAGTCGTTTAGATGTTAACAAAGAGCTTGAAGTTGGTGCTAAGGTAAAAATAACTTCTGGACCATTTGCTGGTATGTTTGGTACTATTGATTCTGTAGATGTTGCTAATCAAAAAATTATGTTACTTGTAGATTTATTTGGACAAGAGACTTCTGTTGAAGTTGGTATGTCAGAAATAGAGATGGCTTAATTTTATGATGTTGACGAAAAGTAATTATGCACAACTTAAAAATTTATCTTATAAATATTGTTTATTAGATATTGAAAAAGGAGATAATAAAGCAAGAAAAGCTATGAGTTTAGAATTAGCTAAATATAATGATTCTAAATTAAATGATGTTATTATGCATACTTTTGATTTTCCTTATGATTTTGAGTTATGTGACTTTTTGATGAAAAATGATAAGTTATCAGATGAAAATATTTTACTAGCTAGCAGTACTTTTCATATTTCAAGTGATTTAGTTCGTGATAAATGTAGAGAATATGTTGAATATGGATTTATGGATAGTCTTCATAATGAAAAAATAGATGGTGATTTGATAAAAAAACTATCAAATGTTTATTTTGATGTTAATCCTAATGAAAAATAAGAAAAATCACTTGATTTTTATGAGGTTTAATGTTATTATTTAGGGGCTATATTTAATTATATAGATTTAATTAAGTGGGAGGCAAAAGCTATAGTAAGCGGAAAAAGGCTATTAGAACCACTCGCGAAAACGATGTTTAAAAATATAGGAGGTGTTTTTCGTGGCAAAGGAAGTTGTAAGAAAAATAAAATTACAGATTGAAGCAGGTAAAGCTACACCAGCTCCACCAGTTGGAACTGTATTAGGTCCAGCAGGTATTAATTTACAAGAATTTTGTACTAAGTACAATGAAGCAACAAGAGACAAAATGGGTGATGTATTACCAGTTGAAATTTCTGTATATGATGATAGAAGTTTTGATTTTGTTATTAAAACTCCACCAGCTGCATTCTTAATCAAAAAGGCTGCTAAGGTTAACAAGGCTGCTAGTAAACCTGGTACTGAAGTTGCTGGAAAGATCACAAAAGATCAACTAAAAGAAATAGCAGAAACAAAATTGCCTGATTTGAATGCTTATGATGTAGAAGAAGCAATGAAGATTATTGCTGGTACTGCTCGTAACATGGGAATCGAAGTAGAAGATTAATAAATAAAGAGAGTCATATAGGTTAATATACCTATGTGGGAGAGATGTCCGCTAATCTGTATCTCGAATGGCACAAATGTGCTAATACCACATAAGGAGGAAATAAAATGAAAAAAAGAGGAAAGAAATATACTGAAGCTTTAGCAAAAGTTGAAAAAAGTAAACTTTATTCTAAAGAAGAAGCAATAAAATTAGTAAAAGAAACTTCAGTAAGCAAATTTGATAGTACAGTTGAAGTTGCTGTAAGATTAAATCTAGATACTAAGAAAGCTGATCAACAATTAAGAGGTGCTATTGTATTACCACATGGTACTGGTAAAACTAAACGTGTATTAGTTATTGCTAGAGGAGAAAATGCTACTAAAGCAAAAGAAGCTGGTGCTGATTATGTTGGTGATGTAGATATGTTAGAAAAAATCGAAAAAGAAAATTGGTTCGATTTTGATGTTATGATAGCTACACCTGATATGATGCCTTTATTAGGTAAATTAGGTAGAGTGTTAGGTCCAAAAGGATTAATGCCAAATCCTAAGACTGGTACAGTAACTACTGATGTTGTTAAAGCTGTTTCAGAAGTAAAGGCTGGACGTGTTGAATATAGAACTGATAGTTTTGGAAACGTTCATGGTGTTATTGGAAAAGTATCTTTTACTGAACAACAATTAATTGAAAATATGGAATCATTTGTTGCTAATTTAATAAAAGTTAAACCTGCAACAGTTAAAGGAGACTATATTAAAAATATTAGTGTAACTACTACTATGGGTCCTGGAATCAAAGTATTATCAAATTCTTTTGACAAATAGTAATCGTTAGGTTATAATAAGTGTAATTTATTGGTGCCATAGACAGCAGGTATATGTAAATCCTGCCGAGGACTTGTTAAAGTTATAATAGTTCTCGGGTTATCTTGAGAACTTTTTTTGTGGCATCCCTAAATTAAAATATATAAGGAGGTGTGATGATGGCAAGTGCTAAGATTTTAGCTCAAAAGAAATCTGTTATTGATGAAATCAAATCAACTGTTACTGATGCTTCTACAATTGTTTTATTTGATTATCGTGGTTTAACCGATAATGAATCAAAAGAATTGAGAAAGTCTTTAAGAGAAACAGGTTCTGATTATAAAGTATATAAAAATACTTTGATGGCTATAGCATTCAACGATTTAAAGATTGATTTAAATTCTAGTTTAGAAGGACCAAGTGCTTTGGCATTTGGAACAGATGCAATAGCACCAATTAAGGTTTTATCTGAATTTGCTAAAACACATCCAGCTTTAGTTTTAAAAGTAGGGATTGTAGATGGTGTTACATCAGATAAGGATGCGTTAGCAGAGCTTGCAAAGATACCATCAAGAGATGGACTACTTACTATGTTAGCTGGTGCGTTGATTGGTATACCAAAAGATTTATCTATTTGTTTAGATTTATATTCTCAACAAAAAGATGCTGAATAATAAAAATAAAAATTAAGGAGGAAATTAATAATGGCAAAATTAACAAAAGAAAGCTTTATTGAAAGCTTAAAAGAAATGAGTCTTTTAGAAATTAAAGAATTAGTAGATGCAATGAAAGAAGAATTTGGAGTTGATCCTTCAGCTGTAGCAGTTGCTGCACCTGTAGCAGGAGCTAGCCAAGAAGAAGAAAATTCTACAGTATCTGTAGTAATTACTGATGGTGGAGCTGCAAAAGTAAACGTAATCAAAGTAGTTCGTGAAATTACTGGTTTAGGTTTAAAAGAATCTAAAGATATCGTTGATACTAATGGAACTGTTAAAGAAAATATTTCTAAAGATGAAGCTAATGAAATTAAAGCTAAGCTTGAAGAAGCTGGAGCTACTGTTGAATTTAAATAATTCAATTAGTTATTAAGAAGGCGTTGCCTTCTTTTTTTTGTATATAAAGAAATTGTATTATATTGAACTAAGATTGTGGGTGTGAAAATGACTGAGATATAAACACAAGTATAAATATTATGTTTGAAGGATTAAAAATATATAAAAAAATAAAAAAACAATTGATTATTTTTTAATATTGCGTTATTATATGATTACGAAAGGAGAACTAACTATTTTATTTTTATAGTTAGTTCTTTTTCTTTGTTGGAGTTGGTATTTTGTCACAATATTTTGATAATGTTGATTTAAAAAGTGAAATTAGAGAATACAATACTAAAATATTAAGCTATTCCTTTAGTTTTAAGACTGATAATGGTGTATTCTCAAAAGAAAAGTTAGATTTTGGAACAAGGGTGTTATTAGAAAACTTGCCTTTAGATGAGATTCATGGAAAAGTTTTAGATATTGGTTGTGGTTATGGTCCTATAGGAATATTTATAAAAAAGACTACTGATAGTAGTATCGAATGTTAAAGAAAAATATAATTATATTATAACTAACCCACCAATTAGAGTTGGTAAGAAAATATTGTATTCAATAGTGATGGATGCATATAATCATTTATTACCTAATGGTTCATTATTTTTGGTTGTGAATAAAGATCAGGGTGCTAAATCGATGATTATCGACTTAAAAAAGTATTATGATGTTAGTATATTAGCTAAAAATAAAGGTTTTTTTGTTATTCGGTGCGATTTTCGTTGACTTGTTGTCAAAAATGTGCTAATAATATAAATTGGCAACGTATTATTTTTAGTAAATATGTTCTTTGATTATTTTGTGTATAGGGGTGAATGTAAGTGGCATATAAGATAATTAATTGTGGTGACCACCGTAAAAGAAGAAGTTTTTCTAGAATTAGAAACACTTATGAATTAAAAGATTTGTTAGAAATACAAACTAAATCCTACCAATGGTTTGTAAATGTTGGTATTAAAGAAGTTTTTGAGGATTTGTTCCCAGTTGAAAATTTCTCTGGTACTTTATCACTTGAATTTGGTGACTATCATTTTGATGAACCAAGATATTCAATTAAAGAATGTAAAGATCGTGAGACTACTTTTTCTGCGCCTTTAAAAGTTGATGTAAGGCTTTTTAATCATGAAACTGGTGAAGTAAAAGAGCAAGAAATATTTTTAGGTGATATGCCTATTATGACAGATAGCGGTACTTTCGTTATTAATGGTGCTGAACGTGTTATTGTATCACAGTTGGTTCGTAGTCCAAGTGTGTACTTTAATTATGAGATTGATAAGAATGGTAGAGCTTTAATTACTTCTCAAATTATACCTACACGTGGAACATGGTTAGAATTTGAAACTGATGCTAGAGATGTATTATATGTAAGAATTGATCGTACAAGAAAGGTAACTCTTACAACACTTTTACGTGCATTTGGACTTTCTAGCGATGATGATATTCGTAACATGTTTGGTAAAAATGAGTATATTGAAAATACCATTTTAAAAGATTCTACTAAGAATACTGATGAGGCTTTAATTGAAATTTATGAAAAATTAAGACCTGGTGAACCAGCTACTTTAGATTCTTCAAAAAATCAAATTATTACTCGTTTCTTTGATGAATTCCGTTATGATTTAGCTAAGGTTGGACGTTATAAGTTTAATCGTAAATTGAATATTTTAGATCGTCTATTAAATCAAACTTTAGCAGAAGATATTAAGATAAATGGTGAAGTAGTAGTAGCTAAAGATACTTTAATAACTAAAGAAGTACTTGAAACTTTACGCCCTATATTTAAGGAAGGTTATGGATTAAAAGAGGCTAAAATCAATGAAGAACTAGATTCTTATAACCATATTCAAGAAGTTAAAATATATAATCCTAACAAAAAATCTGAAAAAATAACAATTATTGGAACAGATCAAGAAGTTGAAGTTAAACGTTTAACTATTCCTGATGTTTATGCTTCTGTTTCTTATTACCTATGTTTATTAAATGGAATAGGTAATTTTGATGAAATCGACCACTTAGGAAATCGTCGTATTCGTCAAGTTGGAGAATTATTACAAAATCAATTTAGAATTGGTGTAAGTCGTATGGAAAGAGTTATTCGTGAAAGAATGACTACTCAAGATATGGAAGAAGTAACTCCTAAAACACTTATTAATATTAGACCTGTTACTGCAGCAATGAAAGAGTTCTTTGGATCAAGTCAATTATCACAATTTATGGATCAAATTAATCCAATTAGTGAACTTACTAATAAACGTCGTTTATCTGCTTTAGGTCCAGGTGGTTTATCTCGTGATAGAGCTGGTATGGAAGTTCGTGACGTTAATCCATCTCACTATGGTAGAATTTGTCCTATTGAATCTCCAGAAGGACAAAACATTGGACTTATTACTTCACTTGCAAGTTATGCAAAAATTGATGATTATGGATTTATTATGACTCCATATCGTAAAGTTAATAATTGTAAAATTACTGATCAGGTTGATTACTTAACTGCTGATGAAGAAAATGATGTTATTATTTCTCAAGCAACTGTTACTACTAATGATGATAATATGATGATAGATGATCAAGTAGCAGCTCGTTTTAGAGGAGAAAATATATTAGTTAAGCCTGAACAAGTTGATTATATTGATGTTTCACCTCAACAAGTTGTTGCTGTTACTACTAGCTGTATACCATTCCTTGAGCATGATGATGCTACTCGTGCTTTGATGGGTGCTAACATGCAACGTCAATCTGTTCCATTACTAAAAGCTGAAGCTCCACTTGTAGGTACAGGTGTTGAATACATAGCTGCTAGAGATTCTGGTGCTGCTATTTTAGCAAAAGCTGATGGTATAGTTGAATATGTTGATGCTCAACAAATTGTTGTTAAAAATAAAGGTGGTAAAGATACTTATTATTTAGCTAACTTTGAAGAATCTAACCAAGATTCATGTTACCATCATCGTCCAATTGTTAAAGTTGGAGATAAAGTAGAACGTGGACATGTTATAGCTGATGGTCCAAGTATGGATCAAGGAGAATTAGCTCTTGGTAAAAATGTTGTTGTAGCATTTATGACATTTAATGGTTATAACTATGAAGATGCGGTTATATTAAATGAAAAATTAGTTAAAGATGATGTCTATACATCTATTCATATAGAAGATTATCAAATGCAATGTCGTGAAACTAAGTTAGGACCTGAAGAAATTACTCGTGATATTCCTAATGTAAGTGATGATGCTCGTAAGAACTTAGATGAAAATGGTATTGTTATTATTGGTACTGAGGTAAAAGAAGGAGATATTTTAGTTGGTAAAGTAACACCAAAAGGTATGGCTGAACTTACTTCAGAAGAAAAATTATTACATGCAATATTTGGTGAAAAAACTCGTGAAGTTAGAGATACATCACTTCGTGTACCTCATGGTGGTGAAGGAATTGTTCACGATGTTAAGGTCTATTCACGTAAAGATAATGATGAATTACCAGCTGGTGTAAGTAAAGTAATTCGTGTTTATATAGCTCAAAAACGTAAGATTCAAATTGGTGACAAAATGGCTGGACGTCATGGTAATAAAGGTGTTATTTCTCTTATTTTACCAGAAGAAGATATGCCATATTTACCAGATGGTAGACCAGTTGATATTATGTTAAACCCACAAGGTGTTCCATCTCGTATGAACCTTGGACAAATATTGGAACTTCACTTAGGTATGGCTGCTAAGAAACTTAATATTCATGTAGCTACTCCGGTATTCGATGGCGCTAAAAATGAAGATATTGATGATATGCTAAAAGAAGCAGGAATGGATCCAGATGGAAAAACTGTTCTTTATAATGGACGTACTGGTGAACCATTTGATAATCGTATTGCTGTTGGTATTATGTATATGATTAAACTACACCACATGGTTGATGATAAATTACATGCTCGTTCTACTGGACCTTATTCATTAGTTACTCAACAACCACTTGGAGGAAAAGCTCAATTTGGTGGTCAAAGATTTGGAGAAATGGAAGTATGGGCACTTGAAGCATATGGAGCTGCTAATACTTTACAAGAAATTATTACTTACAAATCTGATGATGTGATTGGTAGAGTAAAAGTATATGAATCTATCGTTAAAGGTGAAGAAATAAATCAAGCTGGTATTCCAGAAAGTTTTAGAGTACTTATGAAAGAGTTCCAAGCTCTTGGACTTGATATAAGTATAATTGATGACGAAGGTAATACATTAGACTTGAAAGAAATTGAAGACGATGAAACAAAAGAAGATTTACTTGAAGTTGATGAAAAGTTAGCTCAAGTTCAACCACTATTAGATAATAGTAGTGATGATTCAGGAAAATACGAAGATGATGAAGATTTAGATGATGATCTTGACGATGATGAGTTTCCTGAAGATGAAATAGATGCTGATTTTGATGAAGATATGATTGATGATATGATGGAAGGAGATGAATAATATGATAGCTGTAGATAAATTTGAAGCTTTAAAAATAGGAATTGCATCTCCAGAGAAAATTCGTGAATGGAGTTATGGTGAAGTTAAAAAACCTGAAACTATCAACTATAGAACATTAAGACCTGAACGTGATGGTTTGTTCTGTGAAAAAATATTTGGTCCTACTAAAGATTTTGAATGTGCTTGTGGGAAATATAAGAGAGTACGTTATAAAAATATAGTTTGTGATCGTTGTGGTGTTGAAGTTACGCGTAGTAAAGTAAGACGTGAAAGAATGGGTCATATTGAACTTGCTTCTCCAGTTTCACATATATGGTTCTTTAAAGGCGTTCCATCTCGTATGGGTCTTGTGCTTGACATGAGTCCAAGAGATCTTGAGGAAGTATTATATTTTGTAAGTTATGTTGTTATTGACAAAGGTAATACTCCTCTTGAAAACAAGCAAACATTATCTGAAAAAGAGTATCGTGCATATTATGAAAAATATGGTGATACTTTCAAAGTAGGTATGGGTGCTGAAGCAATTAAAGAATTATTAAAACAAGTTGATTTAGATAAAGAAATTAAACAAATTACTAAAGAGTTAGAAGATGCACAAGGTCAAAGAAAAACTCGTTTAGTAAAAAGAATTGATGTATTAAATGCATTTCAACAATCTGGTAATAAGCCTGAATGGATGATTATGGATTGTATTCCAGTTATCCCTCCTGAACTTAGACCAATGATTCAACTTGATGGTGGTCGTTTTGCGACTAGTGATTTAAATGATTTATATCGTAGAGTTATTAATCGTAATAATCGTTTAAAGAAACTAATTGATTTAGGAGCTCCTGGAATTATTATTCAAAACGAAAAGCGTATGCTTCAAGAAGCAGTTGATGCTTTATTTGATAATGGTAGACGTGGTAGAAGTGTAACTGGTGCTGGAAATAGAGCATTAAAATCATTATCTAGTATGTTAAAAGGTAAACAAGGTCGTTTCCGTCAAAACTTATTAGGTAAACGTGTTGACTATTCTGGACGTAGTGTTATCGTTGTTGGACCATCACTTAAGATGTATCAATGTGGTATTCCAAAAGAAATGGCACTTGAATTATTCAAGCCTCATGTTATACATGGTTTAGTAAGTAAAGATATAGCTCATAATATTAAAGCTGCTAAACGTTTAATTGAAAATCAAGATCCTGTTGTTTGGGATGTAGTTGAAGAAGTAATTAAGGAACATCCAGTATTACTTAACCGTGCTCCTACATTACATAGATTAGGTATTCAAGCATTTGAACCAATTTTAATTGGTGGTAAAGCTATTCGTTTACATCCACTTGTTTGTCCAGCATTTAATGCTGACTTCGATGGTGACCAGATGGCTGTGCATGTACCTTTATCAGAAGAAGCTCAAGCTGAAGCAAGACTTTTAATGTTAGGTGCTAATAATATTTTACATCCAAAATCTGGAGATCCGATTGTTACACCAAGTCAGGATATGGTTTTAGGTAATTATTATATTACTATGGAAAAATCAGGTTTAGATGGTGAAGGAAGAATATTCAAAAATACTAATGAAGCTTTAATGGCTTATGAAAGAAGAGAAATTACTCTTCATACTAGAATTGTTGTTCCAGTAGATTCATTTAAATATAAATTATTTACAGAAGAACAACATGGTAAGTATTTAGTTACTACTGTTGGTAAGATTATATTTAATGAAATTTTACCTGATTCATTCCCTTATGTTAATGAACCGACTGATGAGAATATTCAAAAAATTACTCCAAATAAATATTTTATTGAAAAAGGTAAAAATATTCCTGAGGAAATTAAAAATATGCCTTTAGTTAAACCTTTTGCTAAAGGTGTACTAGAAAAAATTATTGCTCAAATATTTAAACGTTATAAGACTACTGAAACTTCAATAATGCTTGATAAATTAAAAGATTTAGGATTCAAGTATTCTACAGTTGCTGGTATTACAGTTTCTGCATACGATGTTGTTAGTAGTGATAAAAAACCTGAAATAGTAGCAGAAGCAAAGAAAACTGTTGATAAGATAAATAAACAATATAAACGTGGTTTGATAACAGATACTGAACGTTATGAAAAAGTTATTGAAACTTGGGAAAATGCTAAAGCTCAAGTAACTGCTGAACTTCAAGAAAAAGCTAATGCAGACTTAGATAATCCAATTTTCATGATGATGCACTCTAAAGCCCGTGGTAATATTTCAAACTTTACTCAGGTTGCTGGTATGCGTGGTTTGATGGCTAAGCCAAATGGTGAATCTGTTGAAATCCCAGTTTTATCTTCATTTAAAGAAGGACTATCAGTATCAGAATTCTTCTTAAGTACTCATGGTGCTCGTAAAGGTAGTGCTGATACAGCTCTTAAGACTGCTGACTCTGGATATTTGACTCGTCGTTTAGTTGACGTAAGTCATGATATGATAGTTAGAGAAGAAGATTGTGGAACTGATCAAGGTGTTGTTGTTAGACCATTTATCAATGATAAAACAGGGGCTGTTATTGAAAGCTTATATGATCGTATTGTTGGTAGATTTACTAATAAGAAAGTAATTAATCCACAAACAAAAGAAGTTATTTGTGATAAATTAACTTATGTTACTGACCAATTAGCCGAAAAGATAGTGGCTGCAGGTGTTGAAGAAGTAGAAATACGTACTATTTTAACTTGTGGTACTAAGAATGGTGTTTGTCAAAAATGTTATGGTAAAAACTTAGCAACTGGTAACTTAGTTGAAGTTGGTGAAGCTATTGGTGTTATGGCTGCTCAATCAATTGGTGAGCCTGGTACTCAGTTAACAATGCGTACTTTCCATACAGGTGGAGTAGCTGGTGGTGAAGACATTACTCAAGGTCTTCCTCGTGTACAAGAATTATTTGAAGCACGTATTCCTAAAGGTAAATCTACTATTGCTGAAATAGATGGTAAAGTTACTAAAATTGATGAAGATCATGGTAAATTTAGAATCTTTATTAAAAACGATGTTGAAACTAAAGAACATGTTACTAATTATGGTGCTAAACTTCGTGTTGAAAAAGGTGATAGTGTAGTAGCAGGTGAAAAACTTACTGAGGGTGCTATTAGTCCTAAAGAGTTATTAGCTGTTACTGATCCACTTACTACACAAGAATATATCTTAAAAGAAGTTCAACATACTTATCGTAGTCAAGGTGTTGATATTTCTGATAAGCATATTGAAGTAATCGCTAGTCGTATGATTAATAAGATTAGAATTGTAGATGGTGGTGGAACTAATTTATTACCTGGTATATTAGTAAATATGTATGAATTTACTGATACTAATAAAGAAGCTATCCTTAATGGTAAAAAACCAGCTTCTGGTCGTCCAGTATTACTTGGTATAACTAAAGCTGCTCTTGAAACCGATTCATTCTTATCAGCTGCTTCATTCCAAGAAACTACACGTATCTTAACAGATGCTGCAATCCGTGGAAAAGTTGACCATTTAACTGGTATGAAAGAGAATGTTATTGTTGGTAAATTAATACCAGCAGGTACTGGTTCTAAAAAATATAAAAATGTTGATTTTGATTTAGAAAGTCAATTTATTGATGAAGAACCATTGGAAACATTAGAAGAAGAGTTTATGTAGTGTAAACTTTTCTTTTTTTATGTAAATGAGTAAAAATTTTTTCATTATTTATTAATAATTATGTGGTATACTTGTCATAATAAATAATAAGGAGAGATACAATTATGAAAGATGAAAATATTAAAAATAGTGAGCCAAAGTTTTCTAAAAATGATGTTAGAAATATAATGGGATTTGGTGCATTTCAAACAATGGGATTTATGGCAAGTTTAGCTACTATTGGGTTAGCTGTATTTGGAATGGTATTTCATTTAATGACTAGATAATTTAAATATTAGTTGTATGTAAGAGGGTACGATAAGTACTTTTCTTTTTTTTTATTTTGGCATATAATATATTTATATTTGAGGTGATTGTATGAAAAAACTTAATAATAAAGGTTGGGGCTTTAGTATGTTTATAGCTTTTATTGTTGTATTTTGTATAGCATTAATTTTAATAATAATTGGCGCTATAAGGTTAGGTATTTCAAGTAAAGATGATACACCTACTTTACCTATTACAGAAGTTAAACCTTCTCCTTCTAATACTCCAAACAGTACAACAGATAATGTAAATGATGATTATACTGAAATAGTAAAAAATTATGAGGAACAGATTGTAAATGCAGGTAAACTTTATATTAAAGATAAATCATTATCAATTATTAGTGGTGATAATTTAACAGTAACTTTGGTTAACTTGGTTAATAATAATTATGTAAGCAAACTAGAAATAGCAGGTCATACTTGTACAGGTTACCTTATTATTGATAATAAAGATGGTAATTTAGATTATAAGAGTATTATTAACTGTGGTAATGGTTATACTAGTGATAATTATAATAGTGAATTAGATGAAAGTTTTCAATAATAGTGATTTTGAATATAAAAAGTGTATTCATATCACTTTTATTTTTACTAATTATTGTATTAATTAGATTTAATAATAAATTTAATGATTTTGTGGTGAAAATTCTTGACACTTTTAGATACTAGTGCTATATTATGAGTATTGTTAGATTTAGGTTTTGTTTGGGCAAAACTTATATTTAATTATAATAATGATACACCTGGATATGTGTAAAGAAAGGAGAGATAAAATATGCCTACAGTTCAACAATTAATTAGAAAAAATAGAACTGATAAAGTAAGAAAAAGTAAAGCTCCAGTTTTAGGATTTGGATTAAATACAATTAGAAGAAAAACTACTAATGTTAATTCACCTCAAAAACGTGGAGTATGTACTCGTGTAGGTACTAAAACACCAAAGAAACCAAACTCAGCATTAAGAAAATATGCTCGTGTTCGTTTAAGTAATGGAAAAGAAGTTGATACTTATATTCCTGGTGAAGGACATAACTTACAAGAACATAGCGTTGTATTAGTACGTGGTGGACGTGTTAAAGACTTAATCGGTGTTCGTTATCATGTTATACGTGGTACATTAGATACAGCTGGTGTAAAAGATAGAAAACAAGCCCGTTCTAAATATGGTGCTAAAAGACCAAAAAAATAAATCATAGTTAAAAATTAAAATAAACGTGAAGGGAGGAAATAAATCATGCGTAAAAGACAAGCAGTTAAAAGAGATGTTTTAGCGGATCCTATATATAACTCAAAAGTTGTTACTAAACTTATCAATCGTATGATGATTGGTGGTAAGAGAGGAAAAGCTCAAACTATTTTATATAGTGCTTTTGATATTATAAAAGAAAAAACAGGAGAAAATCCTCTAGATGTTTTTAATAAAGCATTAGAAAATATCAAACCATTACTTGAAGTTAAATCACGTCGTGTTGGTGGTTCTAACTATCAAGTTCCAGTTGAAGTATCAGCTGAAAGAAGTCAAGCTTTAGGACTTCGTTGGTTAGTAAATTATGCTAGATTAAGAGGCGGAAAAGGTATGGCTGAAAATTTAGCTAATGAAATTATAGATGCATCTAATGGTACAGGTGCAGCTGTTAAAAAACGTGAAGATACACATAGAATGGCAGAAGCTAATAAAGCATTTGCTCATTATCGTTGGTAGGAAAGGAATAGTATATGGCTCGTGATACGTCATTAGACAAGACAAGAAATTTTGGGATTATGGCACATATTGATGCAGGTAAAACTACTTGTACTGAACGTGTATTATTCCATACAAAGAAAATTCATAAAATTGGAGAAACACATGATGGTGAATCTCAAATGGACTGGATGGAACAAGAACAAGAACGTGGAATTACAATTACTTCTGCAGCTACTACTGCATATTGGAAAGGATATCGTATGAATATCATCGATACACCTGGACACGTAGACTTTACTGTTGAAGTTAGCCGTAGTTTAAGAGTTCTTGATGGTGCTGTTGCATTATTAGATGCACAAGCAGGTGTTGAACCACAAACTGAAACAGTTTGGCGTCAAGCTACAGAATTCTCAGTACCTCGTATTATTTTTGCTAATAAGATGGATAAAATGGGTGCTAACTTCGAATATACTTTAGGAACTATTGCTTCTAGACTTGGAGTTAATGCTAAACCTATTGAATGGCCTATTGGTGCTGAAAGTGAATTTAATGGTGTTATTGACTTAGTTACTATGAAGGCTTATCAATATGATGGTAAACCTGAAGAGGATGCTAAAGAAATCGAAATCCCTGCTGATCTTAAAGCTATTGCTGAAGAGAAGCATAATGATCTTATTGAGGCAGTTGCTGAATATGATGATAATTTAATGGAAACTTACCTAGAAGGTGGAGAAGTAACAGTAGATATGATAAAGAGTGCTATTCGTAAGGGTACACTTGCAGTTCAATTCTTCCCTGTTATGTGTGGTACAGCTCTTGGTAATATGGGTGTTAAATTACTTCTTGATGCAGTTATTGATTACTTACCAGCTCCTACTGATATAGCTAGTATCGAAGGAACTGATTTAGATGGAAATCCAGCTGTTAGACATCCGTCTGATAGTGAACCATTTAGTGCATTAGCATTCAAAGTTATGACTGATCCATTCGTTGGACGTTTAACATTCTTTAGAGTTTATTCTGGACACTTATCAAGTGGTTCTTATGTATTAAACTCAACTAAAGATGTTAAAGAACGTGTTGGACGTTTACTTCTAATGCATGCTAATAACAGAACTGAAATATCAGATGCTTATACTGGTGATATAGCTGCAATAGTTGGACTTAAGAATACTACTACTGGTGATACACTTTGTGATGAAAAGAAACCAGTTATTCTTGAATCTATGGAATTCCCTGAACCAGTTATTGAAGTTGCTGTTGAACCTAAATCAAAAGCAGATCAAGAAAAGATGGGAATTGCTCTTCAAAAACTTGCTGAAGAGGATCCAACATTTAGAGTACATACTGATCAAGAAACAGGTCAAACTGTTATTGCAGGTATGGGTGAACTTCACTTAGATGTTCTTGTTACTCGTATGAAGGATGAATTTGCTGTTGAAGCAAATATTGGTAAACCTCAAGTTGCTTATCGTGAAACATTACGCCAAGCTGCTGATTGTGAAGGTAAATATATTAAACAATCTGGTGGTCGTGGACAATATGGTCACGTATGGGTTAAATTTGAACCAAACCCTGATAAGGGATATGAATTCGTTGATGCAATCGTTGGTGGTGTTGTTCCTCGTGAATACATTCCAGTTGTTGATAAAGGATTACAAGAAGCACTTCAAACTGGTGTTCTTGCTGGATATCCTATGATTGATGTTAAAGCTACATTATTTGATGGTTCTTACCATGATGTAGACTCTAACGAAATGGCATTTAAGATTGCCGCAAGCTTTGCATTAAAAGAAGCTAAAAACAAATGTAAACCTGTTCTTCTTGAACCTATTATGAAGGTTGAAGTAACAACTCCAGATGAATATTTTGGAAATGTTATGGGAGACATTACTAGTCGTCGTGGTCGTCCACTTGGTCAAGAAACAATTGGAAACGCTGTTAGACTAGATGCTATGGTACCACTTTCAGAAATGTTTGGATATGCTACAAGTTTACGTTCTAACACACAAGGTCGTGGAAACTTCGTTATGGTGTTTGATCATTATGAAGAAGTTCCAAAAAATATCGCTGAAGAAATTATCAAAAAAAGCGGTAATTAATTAAATTAACTACTTGACTACTTTTTGTAGTCAAGTGTTATAAATATTTTGTCAGAAATGATAAAATAATATCAAAACAGTTGAAAAAACTTCAATTGTTAGATAAAATAAAATAGTAGATTAATAAAAAAGGAGGAATTAAAATGGCAAAAGAAAAATTTAATCGTTCTAAGCCCCATGTTAACGTTGGTACAATTGGACACGTTGACCATGGTAAAACTACTTTAACAGCTGCAATTACTAAAGTTTTAGGAGCTGCTGTTGATTTCGCTGATATTGATAAGGCACCTGAAGAAAGAGAAAGAGGTATCACTATCAATACTGCACACGTTGAGTATGAAACTGAAAAACGTCATTATGCTCACGTAGACTGTCCAGGACATGCTGACTA